>JAAOZO010000092.1 GCA_011605715.1 Nitrososphaerota archaeon
AAATGACTTTCACTCAACAATTCTCTTAAGAGTCAATGCACTTTTTCTCATCTTTCTTTCCCTGGTCTTAAGGTCTACTTCATACAAATCAATTTTCATTGAGAACTTTCTGAAACATATGATACTACTGAGACTGTCAACTTAAGGCTTAATTTTTACAATGAGTACGATAACTTTATTTATTATTCTTAAATAGAAAAAATTTAAGACAACTTTTTAAAAAGAAAATCTAGCTAATTTTCTTTTTTGGATTAAAACTGAAGTTCTCTAGAGAACCTCTAGTTTTACTAGAAGCCATGAACATAGTTGAATGTCTTAAGTTGATAGTCTCAAATATTTGACTGCCAACTTAATGCTTAAATTTATGCTTACCTTTGAACAATACTTATGTGATAATATTAGGAGGAAGCATAGGCACTATATTCGTTTGTTTGAAAAGAAGTTTCATTCCCATTGACTCTTAAAAGGGAAGGCGAAAAGAGCATTACAAGTACACTAACGAGCAATAAAACTTTATTTTTTCTCTTGCTGTGTTGCATGATTTGAGCGTGTTGCCTAATGTTTTTGATTTAAGTCTTCTTGTACTGTGTTGGAATCTGTCGTATGGCTTCGGATGGTAGGGAGGCTCAATCTTCGATGAACTTCCTTCCAGGAAACTTTAAGACAAATATTTCAATAGTTTACATGAATGGCTATACCCAGTTTATTGATTCTGGAATCTCAAGTTGGAAATCAAGAGGGTATAAGGTTTACGTTATGATCTCTGCAAGCCACGACTGGACTGGAAATTACGTAGAAGGAAAATTTGATGGTAAGCCTCATTATGATGAGGTTCAGACTTTCTCGGATGGAAAATATGCAACAATAGGTCAAGGTTACTATATGGTTCCTACTAGAGGTTGGATAAATTATTTAAAAGCTATGGCAAACAAAGCAATAAAATCTGGTGCAGAAGGAATAGCATTAGAAGAACCTGAATTTTGGGTTTCCGCATGCTATTCTTCTTCCTTCAAAAATTTGTGGAAAACTTACTACGGTTTTCCATGGGTAGATCCTAAGTTTAACGAGACTGCTGCATATCTATCTAGAAAACTCATGAGCCTTCTTTATTACAACTTAGAAAAAGAAGTTTTTGATTACGTGAAAGAAATAAATAATTCAGTAGTTACCTTATTAGCAACGCATAGTCCACTAAACTATGCAGAGATAGGAATTTCAACTCCATTTGCATTAACTTTAAACATCAGTTCGTTAGATGGCTATATAGCGCAAGTTTGGAGTTTTTCAGCTCAGTATCCTATTTATGGAGAAAGACTAATTTTTGAACATGCTTTCTTAGAGTATTCTTATTTTCAAAATTTAGTTGAAGGTACAAACAAAACTTTGTTTCTGTTGATGGATCCAAAGAGCGATGAACCAGACCATCCATGGGATTATTACAGAAGAGACTATGAGAAACTTGTGGTTGCGGCCATGATGATAAATTGCACAAACTTTGAGCTGTTACCATGGCCAGAGCGAGTTTTTGGAGATCCTACAATACCAAAAGATTATGTTTATGAGTTAGTTAACGTCTTTAATACATTTGCTAGCGTTTCTCCACTAAATTACAGTTTTCCTGTAGTAGGAATTCCAATTTCTGATTCTTACCTTTGGCAAAGCAATAGCCAAGTAATTTATCTTCTAGCCCTACCTTTATTGAGGTCTGGTATTAGAGTGGAGCTATTTCCAATCGAAAGAGTAGGAGATGAAAACTTCTTAAAGAAATTCTCAGTTATAATTTTAAACTATGAATCTTGGCATCCTTCTTCTAATAAGCAACAGGAAGGAATAATAAAGTGGTTAAGGAATGGTGGAAAAGTTATCTTCTTTGGTTCAGTAAATAATTATTCGAGAGATTACTTTGTTACACTACTTAAATTACTAGAGATAAAAAACCCAAGGATATCTTATTCAAGTTCTGCAATATCGAAGAATTCTTCTTTTTCATTTCTTGGAGACAAAATAAGCTTAAGTTCTTCAATACCATGGAATGCTACAGAACTACAATCCCAAATTGGCGAAGTAGTAAAAGATTCTTCTTCTCCAAACGGAAAAGCTAGAATTGCTTATGAAAGTGACAAATCGGGTGCGCTCGTTTATGGGCCATACATAGACTTGTTAAAAGGTAATTATAGAGTATTGTATTTGATGAAGGTTAAAAATAATAATGAGCATAAATTAGTTGCAACAATAGACATAAGCAGTAACGTGGGACAAAAGATAATAAAAAGTAAAGACATTTACGCATCAGACTTTAATAAATCTGAAGAATATCAATGGTTTGAATTGCCTTTTATACTAAACTCAAGTGAAAGTAAAGTTGAGTTTAGAGTATGGTTTCATCCAGGGGTTACTGATCTTTATATCACTCAAGTAAAGTTAATTATTAGCAAGGTTGAATTTCTTTCAATTAATGGAAGTAATTTTTCAAGTATATATTGTGACAATGTTGGAAATTCTGTTGTTTTCTTTAAGAAATTTTACAATGGAAGTTTTATTTTTCTTGGAATCCCTCTTACTTATTTTAGTAGTACTAGAGATTCCTTCTTACTTAATGCAATTTATAATTCCCTTAAAATTGTTGAGTTTAAATTAGACCAAAAAAGTTACCTCATAATTAAAAGAGGTTTTGTAATTGCGTTGTACTCCTTTTATAAAACAGAGCTTTCTTGAAAATATCTAAATCTTTTCTCACCAGGCTTAGAAGAAGTGACCGATCCAACATTTTCTTCAGATCAATACGCCTTGTTATTGTTTCTTAATTCTTCAGTAAAAGTTAGCTTTGTAAAATTTCAAGTCCATGAGCAACAATATATTTTCCTAGCTCTATTGTTGATTGTTGTAATTGTCATATTATTAGTTATCTATTTTCTCTTTAAAGCTAGAAAATTATATGTTACAAATTCTGAAAGATGGATGAAGCACTTCACATTCCACTAAATGATTGCATACGAAGTTGCAAGAGAAGTAAGTAACGTAGTTCAAAAAATTAGAGGGTAATAGTATGAAGCTTAAGTTAACAGAGCCTTACAAGACAGAGAAAAGCTTATATATTCAAGCTAAATTAAAGATTGAAGAGAAACTATGAATGAGAAAAAAGTTAATGTTGGAGTAATTGGTTGTGGAGGAATAGCGTCAAGTCACATCTCAGGTTATCTG
>JAAOZO010000032.1 GCA_011605715.1 Nitrososphaerota archaeon
GAAAGCCTATGCTTGCTAATAGGTTTTCGCCTTACAACAACGTTTGAAGGTAAATTATAAGTCAGTTTTTATTCACTATTAGAGGGAAAAAATCTTTGTGAAATCAATTACAGTTAAAAGAATATATGGGAAAACCTTAGATTTCTTATAAGGGATTTAATGGAGCAATCTGAACTGAAGAGAAAGATAGTTTAACATGTTTTTCATTTTCCAACGACGTACTCTGAAAATGCATTTCTTGTTATCATTTGAATGTGCGCTTTGCTCTGTTGCATAAGTAGCTGTTATTTCTAACTAAAACTACTAAGCTTGACTTCTTAGACTTAAATGTTAGCTATTGCTCAATCAACACAATTTTTTATCAGTTAACTAAAACAATCAAACTTTAGCTCTCAGGACGATTTTAATTTAAGAAGTGCTCTCACTCTCTTTAAGTAGTTCTTCAAGCTTCTTGTTTGCTTCTGTTAAGATTTCAACAACTTTGTTCTCAGTTTCTTTAGATAGCTTGTTTTCCCTTTTCAAACTCATTACTTTAGACGCTGTCTTCCACAGGTCTCTATAAATTAAGTACAACGGTTCTTTCATGTTGCAAAAGTCTACAGACAATGGGAAAAGAAAACCAAACTTTTCAAATGCTCTTTCCTTTCTTAGGGCTTCTCTTGCTTCTTTCAATAAGCTTGTTCCTTTATCAGTTATAACATACCTCTTTACTCCATCTATTTCTTTTTGTTGAATGTAGTTCTGTTTTTCAAGGTAGGCTAGCAAAGGATAAATTGAACCCGGACTTGGCCTCCACGTACCATGAGTCTTTCTTTCTATTTCGTTCATTATCTCTGAACCATTCTTTGGTGATTCGCTAATTAGCTCCAATACTGTTATTTTGAGAATTCCTCTGGGATGTGGCGGGATATGTTCGAACTTGTGCAACTTGTTTTCATTACTCGTTAATTATCAATATATTTAAACGTTTTGCAGAGCAAAAGCTTATTGTAAGGAAATGCTTATTAGTTTTATCTTTCGTTTTTTGTCATAAAATGAACTCAAGAGAAAGAGTTTTAACGGCATTAAGACATGAAGAGCCAGACAGAGTTCCTATAGACTTGGGTTCAATGCCTTCTACTGGGATAATGGCAATAGCTTACGTAAAACTGAAGAAGTACCTTGGGCTAAAAGGAGGTGTAGTAAGAGTTTACGACATTGGTCAGCAGTTAGCGGAGCCAGAAAAAGAAATACTTGAAATGTTCAACGTTGATGTAATCTCTCTAACTCGAACTCTTGAACCATGTGGACCAAACAGCGAAAGATGGAAGAAATGGAGACTTCCAGATGGAAACGAGTGCGAAGTTCCTACTTGGTTTAATCCTGAGCCAGATGGAGCTGGAGGATGGGTAATTAAAGACAGTCAAGGAAGAGTTGTTTCCAAGATGCCAAAGGACAGCTTGTTCTTTGACTCTGTTTATCATCCACTTGAAAAATTAGAAAGTATAAAGGTTGTAGAGGACTACGACTGGGAAGGTCTTAAGATAAAAAACGACAACTATTTCATGAACCTAAGAAAAAGAGCTGAGTACCTTTACAACAACACAGCCTATGCAATACACTTCTTCGGTGCTGGAGGTGTTCATGAATGGGGCCAAGGATTAAGGGGGTGGTCGAATTGGCTATTGGACTTAACGTTCAACAAAAAGTTGGCCTCTCTTCTATTGGATAGGATGATAGACGTTGTTATGTATAATTTAAAGAAGTATGTAGATGCACTAAAAGATTATGTTCAAGTAATAGGCTTCGGAGATGATCTTGGAATTCAAACCGGGCCGCAAGTTTCGCCTAGGGTTTTTAAAGAAATGCTGAAGCCATACTATACTGAAATGTTCCAGTACGTAAAAAAACACTCAAAGATGTTTGTATTCTTACATTCTTGTGGCTCAATATACGAGCTTATTCCAGACCTTATAGATGCTGGAGTTGACATACTAAATCCTGTTCAAATTTCAGCAAGAAATATGGAACCTTGGAAACTTAAGAAAGAGTTTGGGAAACAAGTTACTTTCTGGGGAGGCGGTGTTGATACTCAGCATGTATTTTACAAAAAACCAGAAGAAGTTTATGAACATGTAAAAAATAATATTCTTGCTTTTGCTCCTGGAGGAGGTTACGTCTTTAATCAAGTTCACAACATTGTGGCCAATGTGCCTCCAGAGAACATAGTGGCAGCTTACAAATCAGCTTATGAAAATGGGCATTATCCTATAGCAAAAGTATAACTACTCTTAACTTTATGAACTTTTCACTATCAAGTTAAGTGCTAGTCCTCATATAAACAACAAAGCTAAATCCTTAAATTTAGCTTAAGATCGTAATTTTTCATGAGCTCAAGTGAACTTTCAATTGGTGTTGACCTAGGTGCTACAAACTTAAGAGTAGCTATTGGAAACAAGGAAGGTAAAATTTTGTTTAAGTTATCGGAAAGAACTGTTAACGAAGGAGACGAATATGCAATTTCAAATCAAATCTATAAAATGATAAGCTCTGCTCCAAGAGAGCTTCTAAGTAAGGTAATAGGCATAGGAATAGGTAGCATAGGGCCAATGGATATTAAAAAAGGAATAATTTTTCCTCCAAATTTAAACTTTAAGTTCGCCTCTCTTACGGCGCCTCTAAAAGAGAAACTTAATCTTCCAGTCTATCTCTTGAACGACTGTGTAGCTGCAGTTGTAGGCGAAAAGAACTTTGGAGCTGGAAAAGAAGTTGACAACTTAGTTTATATTACGATAAGCACTGGTATTGGGGGAGGTGTATACGTTAATGGAAACTTACTCTTAGGCAAAGAAGGAAACGCCCACGAGGTTGGCCATACTGTTTTAGACTATAAAGGAAAACTAGTATGTGGTTGTGGAAAGCCAGGTCACTGGGAAGCTTACTGTTCAGGAAAGAATCTGCCAAGATTTGCTAAACTTGTTATGGAAGAAGAAAAAATAGAATCAAAACTTTCAGACATGATTAAAGATAACTTTTCTTATGTAACTTCAGAAATCATATTTAAGCTTGCTAGAGAAGGCGACAGACTGGCGAAGGTTGTTGTTGAAAGGTGCTCAGAAATAAACGCGATGGGCTTTGCTAACGTAATAGACGTTTACGATCCTTCTTTAATTACAGTGGGCGGCTCAGTTGTTTTAAACAACTTAGACCTAGTTCTTGAGCCAATAAAGAAAAAAGTTAGGAACTACGCTGCTAATAGCATTCCAGATATAATTCCAACTCCTTTAGGTCAAGACATAGTACTTTATGGTGCAATTGCAACAGTATTCAATCCCCCAAGACTTCCAAGGAGATAAAGTTTGTTTCTTTAGTTAAATTTGCAATAAGTTATTTTTAAACTGGTTTGAAAAGGTAAACTTTTTATGCTCTTTCTAGCTAGCTATGAGAAGGATGAAAATACTTAGCTTAAATGGTGATTGGTTGCTAAAAGGTTACAACGAGCAAGAAGGAGAAAAGGAAAATGCATTCTTGTCTGAAGTGGATGAAAGTTCATGGATAAAAGCTAATGTTCCAGGTGTTGTACACTTAGATCTAATTAAAAACAAACAAATACCAGATCCCTTTTTTGGTTTAAATGAGCTTGAGGTTTCTTGGGTTGAAGAAAAAGACTGGTGGTACAGGAAGAAATTTCTTGTAGAAAAAGAGTTACTAAGCCATGATCGAGTAGAGCTTGTTTTTGAAGGCTTAGATACGTTTGCTACAGTTTGGTTGAATGGAAAGGAAATAGCAAAATTCTCAAACATGTTTCATGAACATACTATAGATATTAAGAACTACTTAAAAGAAGGAGAGAACCTTTTAGTAGTTAAGTTTGATTCTCCAAAAAGGGTTCTTGAAAATGAGTACAACAAGAGAAGCATAAAGCTAGGAGCTGCATTTTATCCTCCAGTTGTTTACGGAAGAAAAGCTCAATACTCGTTTGGTTGGGACTGGGGCCCTAGGCTACCAACTTCCGGAATTTGGAGGAATATCGCAATTCGAGCTTACAACATATGCAAGATTGAAAGTTTTTACTTTTCAAGTAGCTTCAGCAGTGATCTTAAGGTTGCGAACATTAAGGTTAACGTAAGCCTAGAAGCATTCAAGGAAGAAAAAGTAAACGTTTCAGTTAGAGTATTTGGCTTTGGTGAAGATCAAACAAAAAGTGAAACAAGAAGCTTAACTAAAGGGCTAAACAACCTTACTTTTGATTTTACTGTAAGCAACCCTAAACTTTGGTGGCCCAATGGCTACGGAGAACAAAACTTATACAACTTAGAAATTAAGGTTGAAAGTGGCTCAGAGGTTTTAGATGAAATTAAAAGGAAAGTTGGTATAAGAAAGATTGAAGTAGTACAAGAAAAAGATGAAGAAGGAAAAACATTTTATTTCAAGGTTAACGACGTTCCAATATTTTGTAAAGGTGCTGACTGGGTTCCTGCAGATTCTTTCCTTCCAAGGGTCTCTAGGGAGCAATACGACTACTTGCTAAGCAAAGCAAAAGAAGCAAACATGAATATGATAAGAGTTTGGGGAGGTGGCGTTTACGAAGATGAAGCCTTTTATGAACTTTGTGATGAAAAGGGAATCCTCATATGGCAAGACTTCATGTTTGCATGCGGTGAATATCCTGAAGAAGAGTGGTTCTTTAATCTGGTTAAAGAAGAAGCCGAGAAAGTGGTAAAGAGACTAAGGAATCATGCATGCATTGCGATTTGGTGCGGTAACAACGAAAACAACTGGGGCTACAAAGCGCACTGGTTTGGCGTTAAAGATAAATTTTACGGAGAAACGATATACCATAAGATTCTTCCAGAGGTTTGTTCTAGGCTTGATCCTTCAACACTTTACTGGCCAAGTAGCCCATTTGGAGGAGAAGACCCAAACTCTCAAAGTGAGGGCGATAGGCATAGCTGGGACGTTTGGTCTGGACTAAAAGACTATACTGAGTACTTGAAGGACAACGGTAGATTTATAAGCGAGTTTGGATTTCAATCTCTTCCAAGCTTAAAAACAATCTACAAGTTCACGTCAAGAGAAGATAGATACTTTCAAAGTAAGGTGGTCGAGCACCACAACAAGCAGGTTGGTGGTCCTGAACGTTTGTTACTTTTCCTTTCAATGCACTTCAAATTACCCTCTACCTTAGAAAGGTTTGTTTACCTTACGCAGGTAAATCAGGGCGAGGCTCTAAAAACTGGGATTGAACACTGGAGAAGAAGGAAGTTTAAGACTGGTGGAGCTTTAATTTGGCAGCTCAACGACTGCTGGCCAGTAGCAAGTTGGAGTTTAATAGACTACTACAACGAGCCTAAAGCTTCTTACTACTACATAAAGAGAGCCTTCGACCCACTGAACATAAGCTTGTTGGTTAGGGAGGACGAAGTTGAAGTTTGGGTTGTCAATGATTTTCTAGAATCAAAAAATGGCAAGGTGAGGTTACTGCTTTATAGCATTGATGGAAAGAAGTTAGCAGAAAGAGAGGTAGAAGTTAACATTAAACCAAACTCTTCTACTTTACTTTTAAAACAAAACTTAAAGGAGTTTGGTTACGATAAAAGCTTTAGTGGTCTTGTGGCTGGAGTGTTAGAAGTTAAGGGATGCTATGCCAGGTATGATACTGTTCTATTAGAAAAGTTGAAGTATATAGAACTTCCAAAGCCTAAGCTTAAATTAAAGATAGAAAAGCTAAGTGAAAAGAAGTACAAATTAACTATAAGCGCAAACAAGTTTGTTAAGTCTTGTGAAGTAAGGTTAAAAGGATTAAATGCAACACTCAGCGACAATTTCTTTGACTTAATTCCAAATCTAAAGAAAGAAGTAGTAGTTGACCTAGAGCGCCCAACTTCAAAAGCGGAAATTAAGAAAAGGCTTTCCCTTAGATACTACTAGAAAATGTTGAAGGCAGTAGTCTTTGACTTAGACGGCACGTTAACTAGCATTGCCTTTGACTACAAGAAAGCGAAGACTGAAGTTCTTTCTTTCTTAGTTAGTTCTGGGGTGAATGAAAGGTTGCTTGATGAAGCTAAGTCAATTTACTTAAACATAGAAGCCGCAGTAGGTTACATTAAGAAAGAATTTGGAGAAGACCGCGCTAGAGAAATAAGAAGAAAGGCGTTTGAAATAGTGGATAGCTACGAAAGACAAGAGATTGGGAAGACGTTCTTAAACGATGGTGCTCTAAGTTTAATTCATTGTATTAAGTCAAAGGGAATCAAAGTTGCAGTATGCA
>JAAOZO010000229.1 GCA_011605715.1 Nitrososphaerota archaeon
CTTGTTTTGACTTTTCCCACAAGTCAAGAAATTGTTGACTTCTTATCAAATGACCTAAGAATAAGTGGGAGTGAAATCATTTTCTTACGTAAACCAAAAGATACTATAGATGGTATAAAGAAAGCTTTACTCGCTGCTAGGCTTTCGCACGAGCTTGGTCTAAGGTCTTCTCCAAGCTTGTCTATCAAAGAACTTTCAACAATAATAGTTGCGTCTCAAAAGACAATAGGAAATAACCTCTCTTTGTTAGTAAAATTGGGCGAGGTTGAAAGAGTGGATAAGGGTACTTACAAACTTTCTGATAGAGGTGTTTTTTCTTCTATCCCTCTAGAAAGTCTGAAGAATTCTGGAAGAACAAACTTGCAAGAGTAGAAATAAAATGAACACCGAAACTAACGCAGGACTTTTGAGCAAGGAGTTGCCGAGAGAAGCTGAAAAAGGGATTCTTGATCTAGCTGGGAACATAGTTCCAATAAATAGCGATTCTGGTGAAGAAGTACCAATAGCTGCTGTGGACTCTTCCTTTGTTGTACTCGGCCAAGATAATGAAAACTTTTACATTTTGCTTAGGTCTGCGCTAGTTTTTCGAAAAAATCAGAATAACATTCGTGTAGTTAGAAGTGGCCCCTTTTTGCTTAGCTCTGAGAGCTCTGAAGGTCATTTTCACGAAATGGAAATCGATAATATACTACGTGTAAATGAAACTATCTCTAACGGAATTGTTCTTGTGGATGGTTTAGACTTAAAGGAAATTGAAAGCAAACTTAAAAGTTACCATAAGAACTTTCTTATAAGTGTAGATAAAGTCTTTCAGTTTGAGAACATGAGGGTGTTTTCAGTTTTTCCAAAATATCCTTTCGTAGTAAATTTAAAAGATAATACCTTTCTAGCTAGACTTTCCCCTAATGGTTTTATTGTTAAGCTTAGTTTATTAAACAGTAGTATCACAGAAGCTTGTAAGGTTTTATCTATGCTTATAAGAAACGATGAACTTTCTTTCGGATATCCTTTAACTTTGAAGTTAGCGCATATTTTTGCTAAGATTCTTCCATACGAGGCATCAAGTGCAAGACTTTCTCTCTACATGAAAGAAAAAGTAAGCATTACAAGAAAACTAGATGGTAGGAAGCTTTTACTAGGATCATTATGGGGTTGACTCATAATGCTTGCCCTTTTTGGTAAAACTGGTCAATACTTTGAAATCTTAGAAACTCCTCCTGACGAAGTAAACATAGGAGACTTCTTAGAAATTTCTGAAGTTCAATTGAATAGGTCTTTAATATTACAAGTTGTAGATGTAGCATATCTAAGTATACCCGGAGAGCTAGAAGAGATAATGAGATTAGCAAAAGCTCAAGAAATAATCGTGGAAAACGAAGGTCATAATACATCTATTGAACAATTCGGTGATGAAATTATAAGTTCAAAGATCCTCAAGTGTAAGGTGAGGGGTGCTTTACTAAATGGACATTTTTATAGAAGTACTCTGTGGGTACCTTCAAGGTACAAAACAACAGTTAAGAAAATCTCTACAAATGAAATAAAGTCTGTTATGGGAAACGAAAATAAAATCCCTTTTTCAATTGGAGAACTTTTAAGTGAACCTGGAGGCAACGTTGTTGTTGACTTAACTAAGTTAGACGGTTCCTTAAACATAATACTTGGGAGAAAAGGTGCTGGTAAGTCTATGTTAGCGAAAACTCTAGTAAAGGCTCTTGTTAACAATGGCGCCAAATGTTTTGTTATAGACATCAATAACGAATATTCTGTTAGTCATAGTTCAAGAAATTTTGTTTCCTTAGTTCCAGGAAAAAATCTAAAATTTTCTTTTCATTCTATTTCAAAGCCAGTGTTCATCTCTATACTTCAAAATCTTTTTAATCTTCCACAATCTTCTATCATGGAAATCTCGAGAATTTGGGATAGGTTGAAAGAGTCTGGGCACCTCTCGTTTAAATCACTAAAAAAGGAAATAGCTTTTGCTCAAATAAATGATTACATTAGAGATGCACTAATCCGAAGGTTGGAGTTACTTGAGTCCTCTGGAATAATCACAGACGACTTACCGGAAAAAACGTTTATCGATGAGTTTAGATCATCTGAAGGAAGATGTGTTTCTCTTATGTTACGGGGGCAATCTTCAATATTTAGAAAGTTAATTATACAGCTTTCAATGAATCAGCTTCTTGAGTCTTTAGAAAGTGGATCACTGGAACCAATTTTCCTTTTTGCTGAGGAAGCACACTTGTATCAGGATATGAGTTTTTGGGAAGACCTTGTAACAAGGATGCGTCATCTAGGTCTATCTCTGTTTTTTATAACAAATGAGCCTGAAAGTCTCTCAAAGTTTATATATAGACAATCCGATTCTATTTTTATCTTTAATTACATTAATGATAATGATATCGCCTTCTTATCCAAAGTTACCGACCTTGATTCTGACTCTCTAACTGCATTTATTTCAAATTTGCCAGAGAGGTGTTGCTTAGCAACTGGAAAAATAACTAACAATATACCTTTACTCGTAAAAACAGAACCATTAAATGATTTTAAAGGTGGTTTTACACGTTTATTTTTTAAGAAAGAGTATCTTAAGTTTTGAATAGTTTCTTTCCAATATACTTTGCATTTTCACCTAGCTCTTCATTTATTCTGATTAGCCTATTGTATTTTACAGTTCTCTCTCCTCTGCATGGTGCACCAGTTTTTATTTCTCCTGTACATTTACCAACAGCTATATCTGCGATGTAGTCATCTTCTGTTTCTCCTGATCTGTGACTAACCACAACCCTATAGTTTTTTGAGAATGCTAGTTCCATGGTCCTAAATGCTTCGGTTAAAGTTCCAATCTGATTTACTTTAAATAGAAGCGCATTTGCGATGCCCCTTTCAATTCCAAACTCAAGTTTTTTTGTATTCGTTACAAAAATATCATCTCCGATTATCTGTAACCTACTTCCAAACCTCTTAGTGAATTCCGTAAAGTTTTCGTAATCTTCTTCCTGAAATGGGTCTTCGATAGATACCAATGGAAACTCTTCTATTATGCTTGAATAGTACTCTATTAGGTCGCCACCGCTTAGTTTTTTTCCATCGATCAAATAAGTTTTATCCTTTTCGTTGTAAAATGAAGAAGCTGCTGCATCTAGTCCTAAAGCTATTTCTTTCTCAGTATAACCTGCTGCTTCTATTGCCTTAAGTAACATATTGAGTGCCTCTTTAGTTGACTTCATAGGCGGTGCGAATCCTCCTTCATCTCCCACATTTATAGCAGAGGGACCATAATTTTCTCGTAAAAGTTCTTTCAATTTCTGATATGTCTCTACACCCTGTCTTAAAGCTTCAGGAAAACTATCAGCGCCATAAGGAATTATTTTAAACTCTTGTATAGCAAGTTCATTACCTGCGTGTTTTCCTCCGTTTATAATGTTCATTAGAGGCACAGGCATTACGTAGTTTTCCTTTTCGTTCAAGTACCTGTATAGCGGTATCCTCATATATGCTGCAGCAGCCTTAGCAGTTGCTAAAGAAACTGCAAGTATAGCATTTCCTCCAAGTCTACTTTTTTGTTCCGTTCCATCTAAGTTAATCATGGTTTCGTCTATTTGTTCCTGATCTAACGCATCCTTTCCAACTAAGGCTTTAGATATTATTTCGTTAATGTTTTTTACAGCCTCTAGAACTCCTTTTCCATTAAATCTCTTTTTGTTTTTATCTCTGAGTTCAATTGCTTCCCATTTTCCAGTTGAAGCACCAGACGGAACAGAAGCTCTTCCTGTATCTCCACTTTGTAGAGTAACCTCTGCTTCAACCGTAGGATTTCCTCTTGAGTCTAAAATTTCCCTTGCATGGATTTTCTTTATTCTAGAACTTTCCTCAGTCATTCTGCGTCAAGGTTATTTTCTGCTAATGTTATTAAATCTTTTCCTTATGCGGCCATAAAGTTCTTATCTTTTATTATAAAAGAAGGGGTAGTATAAATTGTGAGAAAAATGCAAGCAATAAAGCTCCGTATATAAGCTCCTTCCCTAAATACTTGTTTATTTTAGTAACATAAAGTACAATTCCGACTATTCCTAAAGGTGCATACAACGCGCTAGTTATTTCAAGAGTAACTTTTAGAACTCTTCGCGCAAAATAAATCGTTGTTTGCTCAACTACATTTAGTACATTGTCTATGAGGTCGGTAAACTTGTTCGTTTGTCCTGTAAAATTATAGTATGGTTCTCCAATAGAAGTACTAACTACCTCGCTTGCAATCAAACATAACAACAAAATATCAAAAACGAATTCATTCTTTTTAACTATACTGCTTTTCATTTTTGTCTGTTTTTACTTAGGCGTATTTGCCTTATAAGCTCCACTGTTCTATTTTTTATTTAATCATAGGCCTGAACATTTTTAGGTCTATCTGATCTTTGGAATTCTTAAAAGTCCTACAATTCAAAGAAGAAAAGATTTTTTAACTTATCCCTTTTCTATTTTTTTCGGTGGTGATGGTGGGCTGGGTGCTCGCCGTACCCATTCCCCGAAACCGGCGATATGCGGGGGCCCGAAACTCAAGGATAACAGAAGTTTCAGAAGTGTCACAGGCGCAGAGGCCTAATGAAGATCCCAAGGTTTTAAACAGGGAGTAGGCGCGTTAGGAGCTCGTAGGAGCTCCGAAACGTCTAATTGCCGAACCTGCTAGGCTCGGGAGAGAGCAGCAGTAAGGCAAACTTCCTGTGTTAAAACGTAGGGGTATGAAGGCTTTCTGCGCTTGTACCTCTGAAACTTCTGTGAACCTTGGGGACCATCACCACCATTTTCTATCAACGAAAGAAATAAATCTGCTTTTTTCAACTAGTATGAGGGGGCCGGTGGTCTAGTCTGGTTAGGATGCCACCCTTACAAGGTGGTGATCGTCAGTTCGAATCTGACCCGGCCCACTTCTACCTTTTTATTAAGGAAGAATTAACTTTAAGAACATTAAAAGGTCATGTTTTGTGAAAAATTAGTGATGAGAGTACTAAACTATGATCAAGAAAAAAATTTTATAGTCTTAATTCCTACTTCTCTTGAGGATCTGCTACTTCTTTATGACTTCATAGATAAAAAGGATTTGGTTTCAGGAAGGACGCACCGTGTAATTAAGTTTGGAGAAAATCAAGAAGAAAAAGAAAAAGTGCAGATAAATGTAACAATTGAAACCGAAGAAAAGTTTTTGGATTTTCAGAAAGGTTGTCTGCATGTTTCAGGAAGAATAATCGAAGGGCCCGAAGACATAGAGGGCATTAAAGGAAAACTTCAGACTATCTCCATACTCATGAACAAAGAGTATAAAATACAGAAAAGAGTAGAAGATAAGTTCAAGTGGCTATTGCTTTTTAGAAGGTTGGAAGAAAAGGCAAGAAAGCTTGTAGTTTTAGCTGTAGATTCAGAAGAAGCAACTTTGGCAATTATTCCAGAAGTGGGCGAGATCGAGGTTCAAACTTTTTTTGGAGAGTCTTCTGGTAAGAGAGATATCAAAGCAAGAGAACATCTTCTCTCGAATTTCATCGAAGAACTTGAAAAAAGCCTTGTTGGAAAACTTAAAACTATAAATGCGCCAATTATTATTGCTGGTCCTGGTTTTATGAAAGAAAAACTAGCTGAAAGATTAAAAAGCTACGATGAACTTCGTGATAAGGTTATTGCCATAGTGCCATCGACTTCAGCTTCTATAGCCGGAGTTAATGAAGTGATTAAAAATGATGTTGTAGGTAAAGTGTTAGGCGAGTTTAAAGCCTACAGAGAAGCAAAAGCCATCGAAGACATGCTCAGGCAGTTGAGTCATGATCCTTCCTTAGTTTTGTTCGATGTCGAAAAAATACGAGAGTTCGCACAAAGAGGTGCTGTTTCACTTCTATTGCTCGTTGATAATATAACTTCAATACTAGATCCTAAATTTTATGGTTTATTGAACGAAATTTTAATAGAAGTTGAAGGGCATGGAGGAACTGTTATAATAGTAAACTCAAAAAGCGAATCTGGAAAAAAATTAAGATCTCTTGGTGGGATTGCTGCTATGCTAAGGTATAAAATCTTTTGATTTAAAGATTTTTTGCGTTTAAGATCGCTACTTTCCCTTGATTAAGTAAGTAAACTGCAAAAGATCCTGTTGTCGGTGTCATACCAAGACCTTCTTGGTAAGGTGTTAATTCTTGCAGGGTCCCACTATTTACAATTCTTGTGCCTCTGTAAGTATCTGACCCGCTTATGTGAACATGTCCCGCATGAAAAACATCTGGTTTTTCTTCGATTACCAATTTGTCCTCTACTTCGAGGGCAATTTGAGTATTGTTTCCATATATTGGTGCTAAGTGTCTAACCCTAAGTAAGTACCTCATACTTTGTTCAGGTTGATAATAATTTATGTTTGGAACAGAAGATGTTATGTCTTCGAGACTCTGCCCGTGAAAGATCAAAAAGTTAACATCGTATAATGATACAAAACAAGGATTACTTAAGTTATAGAAATTCTTCCTCTCTTTCTTAAGCTCTAGTATGTTTTCATCATCTATAGGTGGTTGTGGAATTGCTTTCCTTACAACGTCATGATTTCCAGGAATCACTATTACGGTGATGTAATCTGGAAGCTCTCTAATGTAGTTCACAACTTTTTCATATTGTTTTGAAACTTCTGTTATTTCAAGTTCTTTTTCTTGTCCTGGATAAATTAGTACTCCGTCAACTAGGTCTCCTGCTATTATAACATACTTTATTTTGTTCATAATCTGAGCTAACTGTTCATTAACATATCCCCTACCTTTTATGGCATTTACGATCTTATAGAAATATTTCTCTGAAAAAAATTTACTTCCAACATGAAAATCAGACAAAAGTAAAGCTGCTATATCTTGTTCCGATTTTTTCACTCCTCCTTCTGGCAGGTCTGGAAAAACAACATCTGTTAATAGAAAAGTTCTATTCTTTTTCAAGATTTCAATTCCAATCACCGAGTCAACTACGACTTCAGAAATCTTCTCGCGAACCTTCTCATCGTTTACTCCAATAACCTCTAGCCTTCCGGTGGGATCTTCAACTGTTAGCCTATTTCTTTTTTTATCAAACACCATAACAATACTCTTAAACGGGCCTTCTTCTTTACTCTTCATTATGTATTCTAAGTTCACGGCCCTAGAAAAGTCCACTCTTTGTCTTAATATGTTTGAAATTTTTTCAAATCTTGATGCGAAGTATTTTACTTTATTTCGTATTATGTCCGTTGATCTTTCGGATCCAAGATAAGAGCTTATGACTTTTACTTTTTCCTCAACTTGCTTTGCAATAGGTTCTTTTAGAAGTGTTTCATTTTCTCCTTTTTTACCCTTTATTATAGAAATTGCTAAGTCGACGTGCCTTTTTTCAGCCATGCTTAGGTTCTCTTTCTTTACTATTTCTGCTACTTCTAAAACTACTTCATCGGAGTAATTTTCTTCTATTATTCTTAGTGCGTCTGGAGCAATAAAAATGCCTTCCTTAAGCAATTTTTCAACAATTTTCTTCCTAAAAGACTCTGGAAAGGTGGAAGACATCCTTGATTCTTGTCTCGTTCTACAACTTTGCTTCTTTACTTATTTATATTTTCTTATAGTGACAATGCTCTGTTAACTTAAGCTTAATACTATCATCCCTCTAAGTTTTTGAACTATTTTAATTACTTCCTCTTGGCTAAACAAATGAAGTAAGTTAAGCCATTTCCAAACATGATCAAGTCTGCAAACTTTCTTACTACAAGGAAAGTAGCCATCGAAGTTTTCAGTTTTATCCTTTAAGAACTGTACTTCTCTTTCTATTAGTTCGATGAACAAGTTTTAAACTCCTACAAGCTTCTATGTAGAAAAGAGCTCAATCAGTGTAAACAACATACCTTCCATGTAGCTTAACTAAGCTTCTTAGGAAAAGCTCAGCTTCATAGGAATTTCTAGTGCTAGAAAGCCAAGAATTTTCTTTGAATATGATTCATAGGCTACCCAAGCTAGCTTTCCAGAAACTTTTACAGCTGTTTCATCTAATAGAAAAATAGAAACTCTACAATTAACTTTGAATATTTTTCTAAATTCATGAATCCTTTGAATCAATTTCCAAATTGCTATGAACTTCTTTAAAAGAAAACTTTACTTTTGAAGCTTTTCTATAACTTAGTTACTAAGTAAAGAGCGAAAAGAACTAAAGAAAGATTGGTTCTCTGCCTCTTGAAGTTTGTTTCAATGAACATAAGAAAAGGTAATCCTTGGCCTAGAAAAACCTTAAGTTAACAGAGCAGGCAA
>JAAOZO010000024.1 GCA_011605715.1 Nitrososphaerota archaeon
TACGATGCAATATGCGATTCCTAATCCGCTAAAGTAAATTAGTAGCTTTAGGAAAGATTTATTTATAAGTAGGTTCTTCTTTATCTCATTGTATGTCTCATATGTCTGAAGTAAAACTTTTAAGAAGGAGGGCAAAAGCTTTTCTTGCTAGAGCTTCTGATAGCTTAAACTCTGGAGATTATGATTTAGCTTCGTTTCTTTCAGAGCAAGCCGTGCAACTTCATCTTAAGTCAATTTTGTTAGAGCGTCTTGGAGATTATCCTAGAGTGCATTCAATTTCTCTTCTTGTTTCAGTTCTTAAGAAGATCTCTAACTGTGATGCTCTTGTAAAATTTCTTGAAGAGAAAAGAAAAGATGTTAGCCTCATGGAAGATGCTTACATAGCATCTAGGTACTTAGTGAGAGAGTATACAAGAGAAGAGGCAGAAGCTCTTATAAACCTAGCGAAGGAGGTATTAAAGTATGGAGAACTATTTTGATATCCTTATGGAGAGAGCTAAAATTGTTAAGAAATGGAAAGAGTATACTGCTAAAATCGTAGAAGTTGCAAAAACAATTTTACCAGATTCACGCGTTTATGTTTTTGGAAGTATAGTTAAAGGTGAGGCTGTTGGCGGAAGCGATATAGATATTCTTATAGTCTCAAAACACATTCCAAAGAATAACACTAAGAGAGCAGAAATAAAAGTGAAGATTGAAGAACTAGCGAGCCTTCCTCTGTATCACCCATTTGAGTTTCATTTAGTAAATGAAGAAGAAGCGGAATGGTACTTTAAGAGAGTAAAAGAATTAAAAGAAATAAATTAATAGTAAGCTCTTCTAGTTTCTTAACGTTGAACGAGAAGTTTTATCTATTCGTTAACTGTTATAGATAAGAAAAGAAATCGCACCAGAAGCAATAAGAAGCTTGCAGAAGCCTTTGAAATAGATCTAGCTTTTATCCAAAGTTCATTCCTTAAGCGTACCGCAAAAGAAAAGTTTGCATTTCTGATAACTTCAGTGCTATTGAGAAAGTTCGGTGCAATGGCTTAGAACTCGTTTTATCAAATCTAAATTAAACACTGACAAAAATGTTCATATGAGGAGTAAGCGTGAAGCCTATTCTAAATACTGTATTATTCTCCAGTAATGCTTATAAAGTAGAATTTACAAAGTATAAGGTATAAAAATGAGCACAATAAAAGTTTCTCGTTCAACGTTAGAGGAACTAGAAACTCTGCGAAAAGCTATGAAAGCAAAGAGCATAGAAGAGGTAATACGAAGATTTCTTATTGAAAGACGTAAAAAAAGTCTTGATGAAATGTTTGGAATAGATAAAGAGAAAATAAAACCATTTACGGAGGAGGATCGAGGTGAAGATCGTAGTTGATTCTTATGCTTGGATAGAGCTTTTTTCTGGTAGTGATAAAGGAAGAATTGTAAAAGAAAAACTCAGTGAAGCAAATGAAGTATACACTCCCGATATTGTACTCACAGAGCTTGCCCGTAAGTATAGAAAAGAAAATGTTAACGTAGAAACAATTAAAATGCGACTTTCTAAGATTTCTGAGATATCGAGAATCATGCCAATAAATGAAGATATAGCGATTAAAGCTTCAGAATTGGGTTTTGAATTAAGAAGAATCGCTAAGGAATCGAAGCTAAAAGAACCAAGTCTTTTTGATACAATAGTTCTAGCTACAGCAAAAACGCTTAATGCAAACGTTATAACGGGTGACGAACACTTTAAAGGAAGATCCGAAGTGATATGGATTGGAGAATAAAAATTTAATATTGCTGAAAGTAAACTAATCTCCTAGAACAAGAAGTAAAGTATTAATACTTTGAAGTTCTGATTAAACCTAACGTTGCTGGAACTTTTATGCATCAAGGGTTTTTAATCTTATGACATTGATTTTTATTTTAACAAATGTAAGAAGAAAGATAAATTTAAGTAAACTACTTCTTTTTTACCTTAAGGCGTTACTATTTTTGCTTTCCAAGGTTGCCACGGTTGAATTAGAAACAAAGGATTTCTCTGTATGATATCTCCAATTATTTCATTCATTCTAAAGGCATCGATAAGTCTTACAATTGAGGACCCAATTTTCGTTGAAACTTGAATTTTGTTTTCAATGAGTATTGACTCTACTCTTTGATATGCTCTTGGTAAACCTGGCAAATGAGGATATATTGGTATTGTTATTTTCCTTCTGTTATAATCAATAACGTAAGTGTTGAACTGAAAAGACGATAGTGTTGGTGCACCATTAACGTTTTCAACATAGTGAAGAGTGGTGTTAACTCTATGGTCAACTCCAATTAGCAGAATTTTTCCTTCTTCTTGACAAATCTTCTCGAAAGGAGACCCAGGACCACAAGTTACACTACACTTTTCGTGACCTTCTAAGATTTTCTCTGACTTTTTACCCCATAAACTTGAAAGGCTTGAATGAACTAGTACAATGTCATCTTCTGCAATACCTAGGTTTTTCAGACCACTTAATATTTCATTTAATGTTACAGAAGCCATCTCTTACACTAGGAAATATCATGATCCTATAAATCTTTTCTGTTAAGTTCTAAGTTGAGCTTATTATTTTTCTTTGATTTCTCTTACTCTCTTAATCACTTTTTAAGGACCTTAATTTTCAATAAAAACTAATTCTTGAACTCATTGCAAAACCTTAGGTACATTACGATACATGCTACATATACGAAAGCTAGGAACGTTGATGTTAGTCTTTCATACCTTATGGTTATC
>JAAOZO010000241.1 GCA_011605715.1 Nitrososphaerota archaeon
GTTCTAAGCACCGATCCAAACTCAGCAAAAATTCTTATGATTTTAGCTATAGTTCTGATCGTTATTTCATTTTTGTTTATTCTTTCTTTAAAGGTGCTGCAGTAAAATGAGCAATAGGCTATTTTTCGTTGGTATGCTTCTTATATTCATAGGAACATTAATACTCATCTTTTCTTCTATTTTACTTGCCTTAACAAATATAGGCAATGTGAATGTGGCAGGTGGCGCTCTTATTATGATCGGTCCAATACCAATACTGATTGGAGCGGGAATTCCATCTGTATTACTCGTCTTTCTCATAATTTTAATGCTAACATTAATGCTTCTTCAACTTTACTTGTTCCTTAGTTTCAGAAAATCAAGTAAGAGCTTAGAGTTTTGATAGACCCAATATCATTTTCAAATGTTGTAGAAAAAATAGTTACAGTAAAGGAAGGTAAATTTGTTAAAAGGAAATACTATAGGTTTAGAGGAGGCCGTTGGTATGGAGGAATTGCTACTGCAGATACTGTGGGATGCAACCTTTCTTGTGGTTTTTGTTGGTCTTGGAAAGCAAACACATCTATAGCTACATATGGAGAGTATTACTCGCCTAAAGAGGTAGCAAAAAGGCTAGTCGAAATTGCAAGTAATAGAAACTATGGCTTAGTTAGAATAAGTGGGGGTGAACCTACGATAGGCTTTGAGCACCTTCTACAAGTCTTGGATATTTTGAGTAGTTATAAGTACAATTTCATCTTAGAAACAAATGGGATACTCATAGGTTATGACAAAAAGTATGCGAAAGAACTTTCAAAGTACAAATTCTTGCACGTTAGAGTTTCTTTAAAAGGAACAAACGAAGAAGAATTCGGTAAGCTTACGAACGCAGAACCTTCTGCATTTAGGTTCCAAATTAACGCACTAAAGAACCTACTAGAGGAAAATGTTTCTTGTCATGCGGCAGCTATGCTAAGCTTCTCCAGCGAAGAGGAAAAGTTTAAACTTGTTGAAGAATTAAAGAAAATCGATGAAAAGCTAGCTGATTTGGAAGAAGAATATGTTTTTCTCTACCCTCATGTTGTTGAAATACTGAAGAAAAGAAATCTTTCACCAAGAATTGCGTACGATCCTAACAAAATTCCAAGCACGCTGGTTTAGTAGTTTTCTTCTCTTATTTGAATAGAGTATTCTTCTAATCTTTCTGTTACATCCTTTACAAAAGTTTTATAAAAGCATATAATTAACTTCAGTGTAGCAATGGAAAAAGAAGAAGTCTTAGTTCCAGAGTGGAATGAGAAAACTTTCGCCCTATTTTCTTACCTCAGCAACGTAAAGATCACAGGAAATGGTAAGATGATCGCTTACGTCTTAACAAAAGCAAACCTAACTGCAAACAAGTACGAAAGTACTGTTGTTATGGAAGACCTTGAAAATAAGGAAAGAAAGTTCGTTGAGAATGCAACAATGCCACGTTTTAGTCCAAACGGAGAAAAAATGACTTTTATTAGAACTACTGAAGGCGAAAAGAAAAAGTCTGAACTGTGGCTTCTTGATGTTAGGTCTATGAGTGCTAAAAAACTTCTTGAGAGTGATAGCTTGAGTGAAGTCTCATGGAACGAAGACAACAGAAGATTGTTGTTGGTAAGCTTTAAGAAGAACGATGATGAAGATTTCTTCTTTGAAGACAACGTTCCAATTTGGTTTAATGAAAAGGGCTTCATAAGCAAAGAAGAAACCTTAATTCAGGTTTATGATACTGAAAGTGAAGAATCAATAGAAACACTAAAAGAAAAATTCTTCATTCTTCCATACTTTCCCGTAGCAGTATGGCACAAAGATACAGTAGTCTTTAACGTACCAAACAGAAAAAATCCTTATTTGTTGTTTGATATATATGGCTACAAAGATGGAAAAAGAGAAAAACTTTTTGAGAATGTGTCTTTTAGAGCTATTAACTCAAATGGCTCACTACTTCTTTTACATGGAAAACCAAAGAAAAATAATCATGCTGAGCATAACTACTTATACTTATACGATGGAAAAGAAGTAAAGCCGTTAACAGAAAATCTTGTTTATGAAAACTTATCTGGGAAAATAGGAAAAGATGGTTGCGTTTACTTTACCAGTAGCAAAAAAGGAAAAATCACGCTTGAAGCTCTAAAAGATAGTAAAATAATTTCAATAGTGGACGAGAACGCTTCTGTAACTGATTTTGATGTTAGCGAGAATGGAAAAGTTGTACTCTTAAAACAGTCTGACGTTGAATTAAGCGAAGTTTACCTTTTTGAGAATAATGAGCTTAAGAAACTAACAGCCTACAATGAGTTAATCTTAAATAAGTTAAAAGTTAGAAAGCTAAACTACTTCAAATACAATAGCCTAGAGAGTCTGGAAGTTGACGGCTGGTTCATAAAGCCAGAAGTTAAGAGTAACAAAAAAGCGCCTTTAGTGGTTTTTGTTCATGGCGGTCCAAAAGGAATGTATGGCTACTCTTTTGACTTTATGGCACAACTTTTAGCAAGCAAAGGCTTCTTTGTTCTTTTTACAAACCCTAGAGGAAGTGATGGTTACGATGAACAATTTGCCCTTAAAGTAATTAGGCGAGCTGGTCTAGAGGACTTTCAAGATATACTTAAAGGAATAGAGTGGCTCTTAGAAAATGAACCTCAAGTTGATAAAGATAAAATTGGAATAACTGGAATAAGTTATGGTGGCTTTATGACAAACTGGGCAGTAACTCAAAAACCTTCGTTGTTTAAAGCTGCAGTAAGTGAAAACGGAATAAGTTATTGGTTAACAAGCTATGCTTTTTCAGA
>JAAOZO010000187.1 GCA_011605715.1 Nitrososphaerota archaeon
AGAAAGGTGACATTTGCTATTTTAAAAAATATTGTAGAGAATTTATTTAATAAGATATGTATATAGATATCTGATATATGATATATAAAAAAATAGCTTAAGAAACAAAGTATAGTTTAGAAAATAAAAATTAGTAGTATGGAAAATAAAATAAGGTGAGTTTTGATACTGTTGAGAGACTAATCTCAGTGGTCTTTAAAGTTTTAAATACCTTTACAGAACTTTCTAATCTGAGGTGTTGGTAATGACTGTTTCTTTTTACGTTGCTCCAAACGGAAAAGATGTTTGGTCTGGAAAAATAGCCAGTCCAAACAAAAACGGAACAGATGGTCCATTTGCTACTTTGCAACACGCTTTCGAAGCGGTAGCGGAATTAAAAAGTCAGAAAGGTGGAGTGCTAGATCAACCGGTCATAATCTATCTACGTGGTGGTATTTATTTCTTATCTAAGCCCATTATCGTAACTCCAGAGTACTCAGGAACAGAGTTAGGTCCTGTTACAGTAGAGGCATATCAAGATGAAAAACCTATAATTAGCGGTGGTAAAAAAATTTCTGGCTGGAAAAAGGCTGAAGTATATGATAAACAACTTTGGGTAACAGAAATTCCCGAAGTAAAGGAAGGAAATTGGCTTTTTCATCAACTTTGGGTAAACGGAAAACGTGCAATTAGAGCGCGGCATCCTAATCAAGGTTACCTAAGAGTTGCTGAAGTCTTAGGCGTAAGTTCAAAAACACCATGGCATGAAGGGCAAACATGTTTTCGTTTCTTTAACAACGACTTAAAAGTGTGGCCTACTGTTACTGATGCAGAAGTTGTTGTTATGAATAGATGGGTTGAATCACATTTGCCAATTTTAAGTGTAGATGAATCAAGAAACATAGTTAGTTTTAGTAAAAGAAGCGTATTTCAACTTGAGCCGGATGATCTTTACTACGTAGAAAATGCTTTAGAGTTTTTAGACGAGCCTGGAGAATGGTATTTAGATCAACGTAATGGCTTACTTTACTACATGCCAAGAGCCGATGAGATAATAGAGCAAACAGAAGTTATTGCTCCAAAGCTACCCCAAGTTATGCAACTTGTAGGTAAACCTGAAGAGGGGCATTGGGTAGAACACATAACTTTTCGTGGAATCACGTTTTCTCATACTGAGTGGTACTTTCCTAAAGACTTTAAGTTAGATTGGCCAAGCCAAGACGTTGGAGGTTTTCCTCAAGCTGCAGTTGGAGTTCCAGGTGCGATCTATGGAAAAGGTATAAGAAACATAACCTGGAATAAATGTAGTATTGTTCATGTTGGTACTTATGGTATTGAATTAGCTCGTGATTGTCAAAATAATGCGATACTGCGCTGTGATTTTTCAGACCTTGGAGCTGGTGGCATAAAGATTGGAGAAACTCAAATTAGCGAAAGAAAAGAAGATCAAAGTTTTTCCAACAGAGTTGAAGACTGTTATATTCACGATGGTGGTTTAATTTTTCATAGTGCCGTTGGGATATGGATTGGACAGAGCTACGACAACTACATTGCCCATAACGAAATTGCTGATTTTTACTACACTGGAATTTCAGTTGGATGGACTTGGGGCTACGGACCTTCTCTTGCTAGTAGTAATCGCATAGAATGGAACAACATTCATCACATTGGGAAACGTTCTAATGGGGACGGACCTATCTTAAGCGATATGGGTGGGATCTATACACTTGGCATTCAAATAGGTACTAAGATTAGCAATAATCTAATTCATGATATTTCTGCGCTTCGTTATGGCGGCTGGGGTATTTACCTTGACGAAGGAAGTACGGGAATCCTAGTTGAAAACAATATCGTTTACAACACAACTCATGGAGGCTTTCACCAACATTACGGTAAAGAGAACATAATCCGAAACAACATCTTTGCATATGGAAGAGATTGCCAACTTCAAGCTTCTCGTTCTGAAAATCACTTAAGGTTTAGATTTGAGAATAATATTGTTTTAGGAAATACTGAAAAATGGTTAGTAGGAAGCATTGACTTCAACTTTGTTTTTGAAAAGAATGTTTATTGGAGGAAAAGTGGAAAACCTATAAAGTTTGGCGATTTAAGCTGGGATGAGTGGAAAAGAAAAGGTATGGATAGCAATTCACTTTTCACTGATCCTTTGTTCGTTGATTCTGAGAGTTACGACTTTCGTTTAAAACCGGACTCCCCCGCGCTAAGGTTGGGATTTCACCAGATTGATCTTAGCAAAGCAGGTCCTCGTAAGTTTTAAGTTAGCTAGCAAATGAAGCTCTCTATTGTAATAGTTTTACGTGCTTTTTAGATCTAAGAACTTTAAAGGGTGTTGTAAACCTTATAGCACTAGCGTACTTCATTACCGGTCATTGACCGGAAGTGACCGGAAATACATTTAAATTCTTTATAAGTCATTTAGGTCATTGACCGGAAGTGGCCGGAATAGATGGGTTGATAAAGCAAGGTGAGAGTGAAAAGCTGGAATTTAAGAAAAGTTTAGCAGAAAGAGAAGAAATACTAAGAACGATAACAGCTTTTTCAAACACTTCAGGCGGAACCATCATAATTGGAATCGATGAAAGGAAGAACATTATTGGAATAAAACCAGAAAAAGGTGAAATTGAGGGGTTAGATAATTCAATAAATCAATTAATAGTACCAAAAGTTTATCCTGACTTTCAGCTTATTCTTTCACTTGTTTAACCAAGAAGAAGTAATTAGCATAGTTCAAAAGCTTAGAGGTGTAATGGTGTGGAGCTTAAGTTAACAGGGCACTTTCTCTGGTCAATTAAGTTTAAATGTGGCTCGCACGGACGATAGAGTATAAGGTGCTTTCCATAAAGTTTTTAAGTTCAATTAATTCTTTTAATTGACGAAAAATGTCAAACGAGGTAACCATTGAAAGAATTAAATTAGAGGATCTTCCTGTGATCCTAAAAGTTGCAGCTATGTCTTTTTCTGAAGAAGCTAGGCGGCCAGAAGTTATTGCTCCTGGGTTATTAAGAGCACTTATGCAGGAACCAAAGTATCAATTAAAAGCAGTAATTTATGATGAGGTAGCTGGGTTCTTAATAGGTGCTAAGAATAAAGGGCAAAACGAAGCGATTATAGAGTGGATCGCAGTTAACCCAAAATACCAAAAGCGAGGTATAGGCAGAACCTTACTAAACGAATTCGAAAAAACAGCTAAAGAAGATAACGTTGCTAGGATAAGTCTTATAACTCCGTTTGCAAGAGGTTTTTATGAAAAATGTGGGTATACCTTAGTGGGAGTGCACTATAAGTTAATTAAGTCTGTTACCGCAAACATTATTCATGAGTCTAGCACTAACATAAAGCTGATAAGTTGGGAAAACACAAAAGAGCTGATAGATGCCATTGGTGAAACTGAGGCTTGGAATTTTCTTGCAACATTTTTTGATTCTTATAAACAACAAAAAAATCTTTTCTCTGCAGCTGTTGTGCGTAATAACAAAATTGTAGGACTAATAGTAGCTAAAGAGAACGAATGGAGTAGAGAAATCTTTGAATCATCGTACCTATTTTATATAGATTTTGATGTTCTTCAAGAACTTCTTAATGCGCTTATAGCAGAATGTATTAGACGAGGTGCTCTTATCGCTGGAATTACGATTGGTAAAGAGAGTGATGCCACGGCATTAATAAAAAATGGATGGTCTGAAGCTCACCTACCTATTTTCTGGACTTCTTACAAGTTTTTTAAGAACATATAGAATACCTTTTTCATACTGAGACCAACTTAAGGTTTAAAGACTCATATTTCCAGAAAACAACTCTTAGACAATAAAGTTATAGTAAGTATAGCCAGCTTATTCATTGTTCGGCAATAGAAAAATCTTTCCTAGAATAGTCCTAGTAAAGGCAATTGTAACCAAAGCCTATACTTCAGGATATTACTTTCTCCAAAGAACCTAGAGTCTCATAATTAAATTTAAAAAATTCATTTTCTTATTAAAAGGAACGAGATTCTATTTACTTGTGAGTTTTAATTATTTTTATTTTAAGGAAATAAGAACAAAGTGACTATAAACATTATGCTTCTACATGTAATAGAAGTGTGAACTTTTTACACATAGAATAGACAAAATTAAGACGGATTTAGTTTAAATAATTAAGGATCTTGTTTCAATAAGGTAGTGCCCAAAACGAGGCACTAACTATTGCAATAGCTGCAGTGAGTGCTCCTACAAGACCCAACCCCAGAAATAATCCTGCTACAAGTGTACCTTTATTTTGATCCCACCATTGGCTTCCAAATTTTTTCTCTATGTAGTTTCCTATCAACCCCCCAATAAGATAGGTAAAAGCGACTGCCGGTGAAGTATTTATACCAGCAACAAATCCGAAAACTGAGAAAGGTAACCTAAGAAACTCTGCTAAGAGATATCCAATTCCAGTTAACCCAAATCCTACTAACATTAGACCAACATTGAAGATTGCTGCTGACCTGCTAATCCAGATAGCAGTATTTATTGCAGAAAGTGGCCAGGAGTATGTTGTGTAGGGATAAAAATTCGAGGGTATTGGTGCCATAGACCAGAATAGTGACCAAAAGATAAATCCAAACAACCATGCTAAAGGTATTATCATCAAGTAAGCTTTCAAATAACTCGTCTTTTTAGTATTAGTTAGTTCGCACACCTTCAAGTCATGAGTGAGTAATGCTGCGTTTATTCCAGGACTACCGGCAATAGAACTCGCCATTAGTGGGGAGAACCACACATCAGCACTATTATATCCACTCAGTATAATCGTTGCCTGACTTACGTAAGGTATCGATACACCAACGCCTATTTCTCCGAAGGTTCTTCCATACACTAACGCTTGCAATAAGGGAAGTAGTATCCATACTATTGCTGAAAGAATTACTGGGAACTTTGGAACAAGAATGTACGTTAGGCTTACCCCACCGACTGATCCAATGAGATATATCCCAAATATAGCGGCGAGAGAAATTGGGAAAACATCGATTTCTTCCGTATGTTTGGTTGGCCTCAATAAAGATTTTATGGCTTTACTAAAGTACCTAATGTTACTAATCGTTGGAATTACTGCTGTTGCGATTGCTGCTCCAATTTGAAAACTTATCCATATATCAAGGACTGAAATCGAAACTATATCAGTAAGTCCCATTAATGAATTCCATTGTAGTTGCCACTTGTAAAAAAGAGGTAACTTAACATTAAGAGCAATTGCATTTCCCATTACAAAAATAAGTATGGAACCGATAAACATCCAAACGATAGCATCAAATGGAAGCATCCAGGCGACACCAATTGTTGATAAGTCTGTTGCAACCCCAAAAGTTGCACCAGGCATAATTATCTTAACCCATTCAGTTAGATCAATCCAAGGAACAGGAACAATTATGACTCTTCCTATCCCGAAGGCTTTTGTTACTTCTGGGAAACCATAGAGCATAAATCCATAGAGAAAAGACACGAATCCTTCTATCGTCAGGATTCG
>JAAOZO010000076.1 GCA_011605715.1 Nitrososphaerota archaeon
TCAAAAGAAGCTAAAGTTATGTCAAAAGGAAGGTTTGGTGAAGAAGAGTACAGACTTAGCGTTTTCAAAGAACTTGGCTATGAAAGAAAGTACTGTGAAAAAGAAGGAGAATACTACTGGGTACCTCAAGAATTCAGAGGCGAATGCGGAGAATCTCCAACAGTGAAATACGAGTTCATCAGCAATCCAATAGGCTACAGAACAAACTCTTTAGAAGAAGTTAGAAACCTCTTCCTTAACTTTTTTAGCTCCAAAGGCCATAAGGTCATAGAGCCCTATCCTGTTGTTGCTAGGTGGCGAAACGACCTCTACTTAACAGACGCCAGCATAGTAGACTTTCAACCTTACGTTACGGAAGGCCTAATTCCTCCTCCGGCTAATCCTCTAGTTATTTCTCAACCCTGCATTAGGCTACTCGACTTAGACAACGTGGGCACTACTTTCGGAAGACACATGAGCATATTTGAAATGGGTGGCCACCACGCCTTCAACAACAGTTCTCATGAGGTTTACTGGAAAGACGATACAGTGCGTTACTCTTACGAGTTCATCACAAAAATCATGAAAATTCCCCGAGAAAAAATTCTTTACAAAGAATCCTACTGGTCTGGAGGAGGAAACGCAGGTCCCTGCTTTGAAGTAATTGTTGGAGGCTTAGAGGTTGCAACTCTAGTTTTTATGAGATTTAAAGTTGAGCAAGATGGTTCATTGTCAGAGTTGCCAATAAGAACTGTGGATACTGGATATGGGATGGAACGCTTCCTTTGGGTTGCTTCAGGTGCTCCAAGCTCAATGTTCGTTGTTCATCCTAAAGCTCTAAAGTACGTGATAGAAGAGGGGAAAATTTCTTATGATGAAGACTTAATTAAAAAATATGTTGTAGCACTCTCAGGAGTTGATCCTACGCTACCATTATCTCAAATTAGAGCAAAGGTAGCAAAAGAACTTAACGTTGAGCCAACGTTCTTAGAGAAACAAATTTCTCCTCTTGAAAGAGCCTTTAAGGTCGTAGACCATTCAAAAAGTCTTGTTTTCATACTTTCTGAAGGTGTTGTTCCTTCCAACGTTGGAGTTGGCTATCTTGCAAGGCTTTTGTTC
The DNA here is from genome assembly GCA_011605715.1 of Nitrososphaerota archaeon. GTDB lineage: Archaea > Thermoproteota > EX4484-205 > EX4484-205 > JAAOZO01 > JAAOZO01. Next base: position 1,099 of record JAAOZO010000076.1, read on the forward strand.
AGAAGAATTGCAAGAAATATGCGTTCTTTAGGGATGCTTGATAAGCTTATTCCTCTGCTCAGCCTTCAAGTTGATTATTGGTCGACGTGGTTCAAAACGTTAGGAGAGCAAAAGGATGAAATAATAAAGGTTGCTTCCGTTGAATTCCAAAAGTACAAAAGAAACTACGAGCGTGCTTCTTCTTTAATCCTTAAGGAAATTGATGCATCAAAAAATTATTCTATAACTCCAGAAAAACTTGTAGAGCTTTACGATTCTCATGGCTTTACTCCAGAAGAAGTTAACGACGTTCTTCAGTCTACAAGAGGAATTTCAGTTGAAACGCCAGTTGACTTCTATAAGACTATCGCCGCTCGTCATGCAAGAAACCTAGTAACTCAAACTAAAGAGCAAGAGTTTCCAAGAGAGATCCTCAGCTACAAAGAAACTGCAAAGAAGTACTACGAAGACCCAAACTTAGCAGAATATTCTGCTACGGTTTTAGGTTCTTTTGAGCCAAACATAGTGTTGCTCGAAGAAACTATTTTCTATCCCGAGGGCGGAGGACAGCCAAGCGACGTAGGGACAATAGAGAAAGAGAACGGAGAAAAACTAAATGTAATCAACGTTATAAATTACAAGAACAGGTTGCTCCACATCGTAGAAGGGAACCTTCCAAAGGCTGGTGAAAAAGTAAAGTTAAGGGTTGACATGGAAAGAAGGTGGGCTCTAAGAAGAGCCCACACTGCAACCCACGTTGTTAACTGGGCTTCTCGAAACGTACTTGGGGCACATGTTTGGCAGCACGGTGCTCAAAAGGATGTAAATGAATCTAGATTAGATATAACACACTATGAAGGATTAAGCGAAGAAGAAATAGAAAAGATTGAAAGATTGGCTAATGAGCTTGTTTTAAAAGCTGTTCCTGTTAAGATAGAGTACCTTATGAGAACTGAAGCCGAAAGAAGATATGGCTTTAGGATATACCAGGGTGGCGTTGTGCCTTCAAAGGAAATAAGAGTTGTTTCAGTTGGGAACTATGAAGTAGAAGCTTGCGGTGGTTTGCACGTAGAAAACACTGGTCAAATTGGTTTGATAAAGATAACACGTGTAGAGAAGATTCAAGATGGTGTTGTTAGACTAATGTTTACTTCTGGGCTAAGTTCGCTTAAGCTAGTGCAAGAAGATGAGAAAATAATAAGGGAATTAGAGAAACTGCTTAAAGTAGGTAAGTCAAAACTACCAGAACAATCTGTGAACATCCTAAAAGAGCTTGAGGAACTTAAGTCTAAAGTTGAGAGTTACAGAGAAAAAGAGCTGAAGGAAGTTTCTACTATGCTTGCAAACAGTGTGGAGAAGAAGGAAGGTTTTAACTTTGTTTTCTATGTAACAAACCAGTATGACTTAAATGAAATAATAAAAATAGGAGAAAACGTTTCTAAATTGGATAAAGCTTCTGTTTGCTTTATCGTCTCTACTCTCTCTACTCCTAACGACTTTATAGTAGTTTATGGTGAAGAGTCAAAAGTGCCTTCGAAGATAAGGGCTGGAGACCTCGCTAAGATAATAGGAAAGGAACATGGAGGCGGAGGTGGAGGAAAAGACAAATTTGGAAAAGGTGGTTTAGTAAATAGCGTTGATATGGAAAGACTTAAACAGAAGGTATTAAGTTTATTAATTTCAGGCTTAGAAGGAGGCGAAAAAGTTGCAAAAGCTTAACTTTCATGAAATCGAAGAGAAGTGGCAAAAAACTTGGGAAGAAAACCACGTTTATGAAGCAGAAGTAGATGCTACCAAGGAGAAATTTTTTGCTACGTTTCCATTCCCATACATGAGCGGCTCAGTACACATTGGAACTGCGTATACTTTAACAAGGTTAGATGTTATTTCTAGGTTTAAAAGACACTTAGGCTACAACGTACTTTTTCCATTTGCGTGGCACTGGACTGGAGTTACAATAGCTGGGGTTTCTGACAGAATAAAGAGGAGGGACCCGCAGACAATAAGGATACTTAGAGATATAGATGGTGTTCCGGAAGAGACAATATATCAATTTGAGAATCCTTTCTTTATGGCTAAGTACTTTACTGAGAAGAACAGAGAAGCAATTAAAAAACTTGGAATTGGAATAGACTGGAGAAGAGAATTTCATACAACAAGCGATGACCCATGTTACAGCAAATATGTGGAGTGGCAGTACTTTAAGCTAAAAGAAGGTGGCTACATAAAGAGAGGAAAGCATCCTGTTGTTTGGTGTCCTAGGTGCAAGAGTGTAACTGGAGACCACGACCGCCTTTCGGGAGAGGGTGTCTTTCCAATAACTTTCAATTTGATCAAGTACAAGCTTAAGGATAGCGACACTTTCTTAGTAGCTGCAACCCTGAGGCCGGAGACTATCTTTGGGATAACGAACGTTTGGCTGAACCCTGATGCTGATTACGTGGAAGCTAAAGTTGATGGGGAAAAATGGGTAGTTAGTAAGAGCTGTGTTGAGAAGCTTAGGGATCAGTTGAAAGAAGTAGAGGTTATAAGTTCTTTTAAAGGCTCTTTGCTTCTAGGAAAGTATGTATCAACTCCTTTAACTGGTAAGGAAGTCCCAATCCTTCCAGCTTCCTTTGTTGACCCAGACTTAGCAACAGGCGTTGTTTACAGTGTTCCTGCGCATGCACCTTATGACTATATGGCTTTAGTTGACTTAAAAAAGAACAAAGAAGAACTTAAGAAGTTTAATCTCGACCCTAGTATAGTTGACAACCTTCAGCCAATATCGCTTATTAAGACTGATAGGTTTGGAGTTAATCCTTCTGAAGTTATTGTGAAGGAACTTGGAATACAAAACCAAAACGATCCTAACCTAGAAAAGGCAACTTCAGAAGTTTACAGAGAAGAGTTTCTGCACGGAGTTCTTCTCGATAACACTGGAGCCTTTAAAGGGTTGCAAGTTAAAGATGCAAAAGTAAAAGTTGCCGAAGCCCTTAAGGAAAAAAATCTTGCAGATGAGATGCTTGAACTTCCAACTCCAGTTATTTGCAGGTGCGGCACAAGAACGCATGTAAAAATTCTCTCTGATCAGTACTTGTTAGACTATTCAAGCAAAAAGTGGAAGGAAAAAGCAAAACTTTGCCTTTCTAGGATGCAGATCTTTCCAGAAGAAGCAAGAGTTAACTTCGAGTGGTTCATAGATTGGTATGATGATTGGGCTTTCGTTAGGACTTCTGGGCTTGGCACTAAGCTTCCTTGGGATGATAAGTACCTGATAGAAACTCTCAGCGACTCAACTGTTTATATGGCATACTATATAGTTTCGAAGTTTGTAAACCAAGGACTCTTAAAGCCCAGTAACCTCACCACAGAATTTTTTGACTATGTTATGTTGGGAAGAGGAAATCCAAAGGAGGTCTCAAGAAGCTCAAACATCGAAGAGTCTCTCTTAGAGCGCATAAGGAAGGAGTTTGACTACTGGTATCCTGTAGACCTTAGAAATTCAGGAAAGGACCTTATTGCAAATCACTTAACCTTCTATATATTTCATCACGTTGCTATATTTCCAGAAGACAAGTGGCCTAAGGGCATAGCTGTTAACGGTTTTATGAAGTTAGGTGGCCAACCCATGCATAAATCAAAAGGAATATTCGTTTCTATAAAGGACGCCGTTAAAAATCACGGTGCAGACGTGGTGCGTCTTGCATGCTTAATTTCCGCTGATGGATTAGATGATCCTGACTGGAACAACGAGGTTGCAAATTCTGCTTCTCAAACTTTAAGCAACATATACGAGTCTTTTTTGATGTTTTCAAATACGAAAATAGA
>JAAOZO010000177.1 GCA_011605715.1 Nitrososphaerota archaeon
CCATTTGTCAGCTGTTACGTAAAAAGATATCCGTCCGGTCTTTGCATTTACTACATACGCCCCATATCCAGGAGTGTAGGCGAGCCACATTATACCAATCATATCTGGATTTGGAAAAGCCACCCTGTAAGGAGGTTCTTCCTGTATGTCGACAAGAACGTAAGGTCTAGGCACCTCACAAAGAACTATCTTTATAGGTTCTGGGAGATGAGCTCGAGCATCTTTCTCGAACTGTTCTTTGGACAAAGCCAGTTTCTCTTGCATTTGGTCGTAATTCAATGGTTTAAGTTCAATGAACCTACCTCCTCCAGTTTGATAGAACCTTGGGAGGAGAAGCCTAGACTCCACATACTTTTTGAGACTTTCTGAAAACTTAGCTACAGCATCCAGATACCTCTTCCCAAGTTCCATCGTTCTTCTGCAATCTGAACTACAAGGTGCATGGGCAACTGCCCAAAACTCAATTGGAATAGACTGATCTCTTCCCTTTTCTAAAAACTCTTCATAGGCCATAGCTCTTGAAGCAGGTCCTTTCCTTGCGTGTAACTCTACGCAACACTCAGGATAGCCATAAATTGCTCCCTCCAGCATAGTTAAAGCCTTCATAAGTTCATCGTAGGCTTTCTTACTACTCGAAATAGCAGGATTTCCTTGAATGGTAGCAAAATAGGAGCGAAACTCTTCTATTTTCCTCTTCAACATAGCAACTTCTTTATCGTAACAGACAGTCATCCAAGTTTGGTACGAGTCTTGTGGTCTTTCTTCAAAATGGATCAGGTTGTTCTTATCACAAAATTTCTCAAACCAATCTCTAACTTCTAAGGGTACGACAAGGCTTGCAACAGGCTTCTCTTTCATCAACACTGCCACTAAGGAAACAATATCTCTAGCGTGGAGTTTTGTGATAAGTTCTAGGTCCTGCATTTGACCCTATATGCTCTTGGCTGTAGTTAGATTTTAAGCGTTTCGCTGTTGAAGCTAAAAGTTATTAGTCTTGAAGAAGTGTTGTTGATATTTGTTTACTTAGTATACTTCAAAAGAATGTCTCATGTTCAATAAGCTCTATCAAGAAAACTCTTAATTGGATAAAACTGAGAGTAAGGTAATCTTCACAATGGAGCTTTGAAAATACGAAACTAGCTGATCTCTAGCTAAAAGAGACTGAACTGAAGTAAAGGCATGTCTTAAAACTATTTTTGCATTACTTTCTTAGCAACTCTATAGCCCTCTCTCTTTCTCAGCTGAAACAGGTTTTTGTATCTATCGTAAAGCTCCTGCCAAAATTCGTGAATTCCTTCTAACACTTAAAGTAGTATGGGACTGTTCTATGTTTTACTTAATAAGACGGGGATTTTTTAAATAGTAGACCAAAATATTTTTTCCAAAAGAAGACTTATCATGAAAGTTTTTATAGGAAATCAACGATGAAAATAATATGAGCCTAAAAAGCAAAAACTCGTCTCCAAGTGGAAATGTTGAAGCTTGGCTAAATGCGAACTTCTTAGGTAATGCTCTTCCACCTTTTTCTTTTGTTTACGATGGCAAGCATTCAAGCGATTTTATAAGGAATTGGAGGTTTTCAAAAGAAAAAATTAATGAAGATGAAAGTAAAGTAGAATGGATTTTTGCTTTTTCTGCTCCGGACAATAGTTTGGTTGTCCGTTGCGAAGCTGTAGCATTCAAGGATTTTCCTGCAGTTGAGTGGGTACTAAAGTTCAAGAACGAGAGCAAAACTGATACGCCAATAATTGCTAATATAAAGGCTCTTGATTGTATGTTCAAAGGAGAAGGAAATTTTATCCTTCACAGGGCAAAGGGAAGCAACGCTCAAAGAGACGATTTTGCTCCCGTAGAAGAATCGTTAGACTCAAATATACAACTTAGAATCACTCCCTTAGGTGGCCGTTCCTCTAACACAACCTCTCTTCCCTTCTTCAATCTTGAGAACAAAGGAAAGGAAGGCGTAATAGTAGGAGTAGGCTGGTCGGGACAATGGGTGGCAGAATTTGCAAAGGATAAAAAAGGAGTAAAAGTGTCAGTAGGAATGGAGCTTGTCAATCTAAAGCTTTACCCTGATGAAGAAATAAGAACGCCACGCATACTGCTTCTTTTCTGGCAGGGAGATGATTATATAGGTTCAAAAAATCTTTTCCGCAAGTTTCTTGTAGTGCATCACATTCCAAAGGTTAACGGCATACCTGTTACATTACCTTTCTCTTGTAGCTCGTCCGGACCTCCAGATGAAGCCAACAATGCAAGTGTAGAAAATCAACTTGAAATTGTTGCTCCTTTCGTTAAATATTATGGCGTTGAATATCTTTGGATAGATGCAGGTTGGTTCGTAGGTGGGTGGCCAAATGGAGTCGGCAACTGGTTCCCTCGAGAAAATGGTTTTCCCAACGGATTTCATCCTCTCGTTCAAGAGATAAAGAAGATGGGAATGAAGGGACTAATTTTATGGTTTGAGCTAGAAAGGGTTTTTCGGGGAACTTGGATCGATAGAGAGCATCCTGATTGGGTTCTTCGTCTTCCTGGTAATCCCAATGGTCTTTTGAATCTTGGAAACGAGGAAGCTCTTACATGGTTAACGGACTACCTTTCTGAGATGATAAAAAGGGAAGAGATAAGCGTTTATCGGCAAGACTTTAACATGGATCCTCTTCCATACTGGCGTTCGGCCGATCCTCCGGATAGGCAAGGAATAACGGAAATTCGCTATGTAGAAGGGCTTATATAGGCTTTGGGATGAGCTGTTGAGGCGTAATCCTGGGTTAATCGTAGACAACTGTGCTTCTGGAGGAAGAAGAATAGATCTTGAAACCATCTCCAGAAGTGTTATGCTTTGGAGAACGGATTATCAATACTACGAACCAAACGGGCAGCAGTGCCACACGTATGGAATAAGTTTTTATCTCCCAACAACTGCAACAAGCTGTGGATATCCTAACGCCTATCTTTGCAGAAGTGCTATGGGGAATGGAATGGGCCTTTGGGTTCCTTGGAGTCCTAATGCTTCTTACGAAGTATATCATAAATTCCTTCCATCAATAGTTGATTGGGATCCGTCGAAGCCATTTCCCTTGGAGTTGGCAAAAGGTTTAGTAGATGAATTCAAGAAAGCAAGGCCGTTCTTCTATGGAGACTACTACCCTCTATCTCCTTACAGTATAAGCGATGATGCTTGGATAGCTTACCAATTTCACAGAGATGATTTAAAGGGAGGAATAGTTCTAGTTTTCAGGAGACAGAATTGCTCGATGAAGAATTTCATTGTAAAGTTTAAAGGGCTTAACTCCCCTTCATACTATGAGCTTTTGATTAGTGACGATAATTTAGAAAAGAATAGACACGTTTTTACTGGGAAACAGCTGACGGAAGGGATATTTTTTGACGATAGAGCAGGCGCCTGGTTCTCTCTTGATATTCTACAAGGAGAGTCAATAATATTATAAAAGGCTAAATATTGCATAGCTCTTTAAAAATTCAAGATTCTTTGTGCCAAAAATCTAAGAAAAGACTAACTTTTGTTCATTTTTAGGAAGCTTGTAAATTACTTTTTAAAATAAAACTTTTCATATGAACTAAGCAAAAATAGCTTTTTCTAAATTGTTTACCAAAATTTATGTTTTGCTAATATTAGCCTTCTTTTATGGAAATAACTCTCTTTCTTTACATTGAGGATAGACCAGCGCCAACAAAAAATATTTTTTATTTTTCAGTAAGTTCTTTCAATAGAACAAAACAAATCAAAACCTTACTCTATTGGCCAGATAAGAACTAGGTTCTCATTTGGAAAAGCAAACGTTGAACTGTCTTATCCTTCTCTTTAGTTCAGAGAACCATTGTTCAATTGAATTCCTTATCCCAAAATAGGAACCTAGGTTCCTACCGCCTCCTGTCTTAAGGAACTTCACTGGCCAATTGTACCATAGTTACTATCAGTATAAACTGCAACTTCTAGGAAAAGATTTTCTTTTAAGCCTTAAGTCAAGAGTTTTCAGTTTCCAAAAGGTTTATATAAAGTATACTCATGAGTATAATACCCGTGAGTATACCATTTTACGATAGGAAAGCGGAACTTTCAGCCTTAGAGGAAGCAGTTTCCTCAAATAGGGCCGAGTTAATCATCCTTTATGGCCGTAGGAGGATAGGGAAGACTGCGCTCTCGAGAAAGCTCCTTGAACAACATCCGGGCGCCTACGTTTACGTTGGGAGCTCAAGCGTTAGAGAATTCCTGACGAATGCCTCAAGGGCCGTGGGCAGGACTTTCACTTCCCTGGACGGTTTCTTGGAGTACGTCTTCTTGGAGTTTGGCAGAGAGAACAAAATTTTGGTTTTAGATGAGTACCAAAGGATTTCGAAGAAGCTCTCACCTAGAATACAGTATCATTGGGATGCAAGTGCAAGGAAAAGCTGGGTTAAACTCATACTACTTGGTTCAACGATTGAGATAATAGAAAGGGACATCAGTTACACTGGTCCACTCTACGGACGGGCAACTAGAGTAATCAGACTAAACGGATTCGACTATGAAACTGTGAGGGAAATATTCGGCGAGAAAAGGGAAGAAGAAATCATAAAGATATATTCTATTTTGGGAGGAACTCCGCACTACCTAATGTTGTATGAAAGAACCAAGACAATAGAAGAAAACATCAGGAACATGTTCCTAAGCCCAGGAGCACCTCTCTACGAGGAAGTTGAAAGGTTATTGTCTACTGAGTTAAGGGATTCTTCGAGGTACCTTGAGATACTCGAGGCGATAAGCATGGGAAAGACAACTCTAAAAGAGATATCAGATTACACTAGCTTAGAGAGGAGTCAATTGAAGAAGTATCTACTCATCCTCGAGAAGTTAACACTGATAGAGCGCGAGGCAAGCATAATAGGAAAGGGGATACCGAGGTACAAGTTCAGGGATAACTTCTTTAACTTCTATATGAGGTTTATCCATCCAAACGTTCCGTTTATAGAGTTAAGGCAGGAGGAATACGTCTTAAACAATATAATTAAAGAATTGCAGCAGTACGTAGGCAGAATCTTTGAAAAAATATGTTTGTCTGTTCTTTCAAAGAAATTTCACGGATACAAAGTTGGAGCATACTGGGACAGAGAGGGGAACGAAGTAGATGCGGTAGCTGTAAGCGAAGGAAAAGCGATTTTCTTCGAATGTAAAATGGGAAAAATAGATCGATCTGATGCAATAAAGTTCAAGGGGAAAACATCTGTTTTAGCAGAGAAACTAAACCTCAAAAACTTTAAAAGATACTTCGTAGTGCCCGAGAAAGACATGGATGCGATAGATGACATAGAAATCCTAGAACTTAAACAGTTACTATCTTAACACTCTTTTCACCAAAATCCAGTAGTATGGAAAACAGTTCACTTTTAACCTCTCAAGAACAAGTTGACGATGTATATCAATAGTTTAGGATGAACTAATTATAGGTAGAATGGACGGTGCTCGGCTTGAAGCGATATCTTTTTCTCGATAAAGGCATTAAGCTAATATTTATAAGAGTTAAACGCTATTTGAGAGTATAAATTAGTGAAGCTTCATCTCCCTGAACCTCCTTCAAAAGAGAATCAAAATATCTCAGGAGTTATCGCGTCTCGCAAATAGGAGGCTTAGCTATTAACTTCTTCCTCTTCACAGTTGTTTTAACCAAAATACGGGACTATGAATCTTAGTTGACGATGTAAGATCTAAGGTCTTTGTCGAATAAAATTTTTAGTCTAATATTCAAATTTCCTTGATCTAGTACACGTTGTTGAACTCATCTTATCACTAAAACTTATATTTGATCGTATTAATCTGAATTTTATGAAGACTCATCTACAGAGACCCAAAAAATACTTGTAAACGTGCGCTCGGATCTTTTGATCGGCCGAATCTAGTTATAAGCTAGTAAGTAATTGAAATTAATTGAAAAAATAAAAGGATAATTCAGAA
>JAAOZO010000240.1 GCA_011605715.1 Nitrososphaerota archaeon
ATTCTGTTTTTCGGGCTAATTGGATGGCTAGGAATAACAATCCTCAAAATAAAATGGCCTACTGAGCAAAAGGGAAAAACTTAAATTCCTTTTTTGTGCTTTAAGAAGGAGAAGTTAAAGTTTGTCAGATTCGTTTGAGGAACTGATTGTTTCGGTTTCAAATGATTTAGGTTTTGCTCTCGCTTCACTTCTTGAAGGCATAAACAAGAGAAAGTTAGACAAGATTCAGGAAGCTTCTGATAAACTAATTGGAATTTCTAGCAAGTATGGTGGTAGACTAAAAGCAGAAAAACATTCAATTTTATCCTTTACTTTAAGAGATGCTGGGATTGAGCTGTGGGCAAGAGCTGAACAGATCGCTTCTAGAAATTACTTAGAAGACGATCAGAGATACTTCAAAGAAATCTATGATTCCTTAAACGAAATTAAGGCTTCTATGGACTCTGGAGAGTACAAGGCTGAGCTCGATAAGCTAAGAAAAGCTAAACTTAGAATGTAAAGTCGCTTAAGTTATAAAGTTTTAAATCCTAAACAAAATTCCTTTCTCATCTAAATAAAAAATTAAAGCTTTCGCACATAAGCCCAAAAGCTTTCTTTTTTTACTTAAAAAAGTTTTTATAACGTTATCTTAACGAACATTCCATAAAAAGCTGGTTATGCTAAAGATGGACTCACTTTCAGAAAATAGCTTCATTTTCCTTAGAAAGCCATTTAGCAGAGAGGAATCTTTATCTGTTCTTCAACCTTACGTTAGAGCTTGGTTTGAGAAAAATTTTGAAGATCTAACTCCACCACAAAGATTTTCCCTAAAGCTTGTTTCTGAAGGGAAAAATGTGATCATAACTGGTCCTACAGGCTCAGGAAAAACTTTAGCCGCATTCTTGTCTATACTCAGTGAACTCTTTAAGTTAGGAGAGAAAGGAGAGCTTTTAGATTCAATTTATGTTGTATATATTTCACCTTTAAAGGCTTTAGACAACGACATTAAGAAAAACTTAATGATTCCATTAACTGAGATTAGAAAACTTGCTTCAGAAAATGGTATAACCTTGCCGGAAATAAGAATCTCCCTCCGAACTGGGGATGTTTCAAGTTCGGAAAAACAAAGTCAGCTGAAGTTGCCCCCACACATACTAATAACAACTCCAGAAAGTTTAGCTGTTATTTTGAATGCTCCTAAATTTTCAGCTTATTTAAAAACAGTAAGATGGATTGTAGTAGATGAAATTCATGAACTAGCATCAAACAAGAGAGGAGTCCATCTTAGTTTGTCATTAGAGCGACTTCAAAACTTAGTAGGAAGCAGAATAGTTAGAATAGGCCTTGGTGCTACGTTGCATCCGCTTTCGGAAGCAGCAAAGTTCCTAGTTGGTTATGAAAACAATGCCCCCCGCGAATGTTACATAGTTGACGTGAGTTGGGATAAAAGATATGATCTAAAGCTTATAACTCCTGTAAAAAGCCTTATATACTCTTCTGCAGATGAACTTAATGAGTCTTTATACAATATTTTGAATAAGATTATATCAAAAGGGAAAACAACTTTAATTTTTACCAATACTAGAAGTGGCACAGAGAGAGTTGTTTTTCATCTAAAAGAAAAGTGGGGTGACAAGTACAACGACCAAAACCTGGGTGCTCATCATGGCTCTTTGTCAAGGGACATTAGACTTGAAGTTGAAAACAAGTTAAAGAACGGTCAAATGAAAGCTGTCGTAAGCTCAACAAGTTTAGAACTAGGCATAGATGTTGGCTTTATTGACCAAGTAGTTCAAATAGGCTCGCCTAAGAGCGTAAGTAGGGCAATACAAAGAATTGGAAGAAGTGGCCATGGCTTTAAAGATGTTGCGAAAGGTATATTCATTGCAATGGACAGAGATGACCTAGTAGAGTTGATGGTAATGCTTCAAGAGGCAAGGTCTAGACACTTGGATAGTATTGAAGTTCCAAAGAAACCTCTTGATATCCTTGCCCAGCATGTTGTTGGTATGTCGCTAACTAAAAAGTGGAGTGTTGAAGAGGCCTTAAGCTTAATTAGATCTTGTTATGCCTATAGAGAGTTAACTGAAGACGAATTTGTATCTCTACTAAGATATCTTGCTGGTGAGTATGTAGAGCTTGAAGATAGAAAAGTTTATGGAAAAATATGGTTTGATCCTTCAGATGGTACTTTTGGAAGAAGAGGTAAGTATACTCGAGTAATCTACTATTTGAACATTGGCGCAATTCCAGATGAAGTAAAAGTTGATGTTTATAGGCTTCCAAATAAAAAGTTCATTGGTGGTATTGAAGAGAGCTTTTTAGAAAGATTAAGGCCTGGCGACATTTTTGTACTTGGGGGAAAGTTGTATAAGTTTAGGTATGCTAGAGCAATGAAGTGTTATGTTGAACCTGCTCCAAAAGGAAGCTCTCCAACAATACCTTCTTGGTTCTCAGAAATGTTGCCGCTAAGCTTTGAATTAGCCTTACAAATTCAAAAGTTCAGAGAAAATCTAAGAAATATGCTTGTTGGTGGGAAAAGAAAGTTAGAAATTATTCAATGGTTAAGAAGCTCGTTTTCGGTAAGTAAAGATGTTGCAAATGAAGTATACGCGTACTTTAAGGAGCAGTACCTTTACACTAGAACTATCCCTGGATACATGGAAATTCTCATAGAAAAAACTCGAGATGAAAGGTCAAACTACTTGGTTTTTCATGCACTCTTTGGGAGGAGAGTGAACGATGCCCTGTCTAGGTTTTTCTCTATCCTAGTTTCTGATGAGCTACGAAAAAACATTGGAATAGTTATAAGCGATACTGGGTTTGCACTGATACTGCCACGGTCTTACAACTTAGACTTGCAAAAACTTATTGAGAAGTCAAAATTAATGGATTTAGAAAGCGTCCTAAAGGATAATGTAAGAAGAACTGAGCTTATGAAGCGTAGATTTAGGCACTGTGCTGCAAGAAGCTTCTTAGTTCTAAGAAACTATAAAGGGTATAAGATAAGCGTTAACAAACAACAACTCAGTTCTCAAACAATTCTAAATATAATTGAAGATAAAGATCCCGATTTTCCAGTTCTAAGAGAAACATACAGAGAAATTCTTCAAGATGTAATGGACTTAAAAAGAGCAAATTTAGTTTTAGATTGGATTAAAGAAGGAAAACTAAAAATAAGAACAATAGAAACAAACATACCCTCACCCTTTGCTCATAACTTAATCGTACTAGGCGAAGAGGACGTTGTCCTAATGAGAGATAAAAAGAAAAGGCTTCTTGAGTTGCATGAAAAAATAATGAAAAAAATTTCGGCGTTAGAATAAATGGAAACTAAAAAATTCATAGAACTCTTTAAAAATGTAGAAGTTTATGACTCTATTCCAGCGTTGTTTTTAGTTGACGTAAGTGCAATAGTAATTTCAGACCTCCACTTGGGATACGAGGTGGCAATGGCTGAGAAAGGAATATTTTTACCAAAGATTCAGTATGAAAAAGAAGTAGCACTTCTAAAACGCCTATCCGAATTTAAGTTCAAGACGTTAGTTCTAAATGGCGATATTAAGTATGAATTTTCTGAATCTTCTTACCATGAATACAAGGAAGTTCTTAATTTTTTAGACTATGTTAAAACGAAGTTCAAAAATATAGTAATTGTAAGAGGTAACCATGACACGTTCATCACTAGAGTAACAAAGAAATTTCAACTTGAAGTTGTGGATGAAATAAAGATAAACAAATACCTAATAACACATGGGCATATTCTGCCAGAATCCTTTTTCGATAAAGATTGGGAAACAATAATAATAGGGCACGAGCATCCTTCGATTGCGTTATTTGATGAGCTAGGAATAAAAGACAAGTTAGAGTGTTTTCTCTATGGAAAGTTGGCCGATGGTAGAAACCTCGTTGTCTCGCCTGCTTTTTCATACGTGTCAACAGGATCAGAAATTAACTTATTACCAAAAGAGGAACTCCTTTCTCCTATTCTCAGAGAGTATGCCTTAGTAGACGAGTTAAAAGTTCTAGCAATTGACGAAGAAGCTGGTCCTTTATATTTTGGGAAATTGGGAAACTTAAGAAACATTACATAAGTTCGACGATGAAGCCCAGAGTTAAAATTCTAGGATAAGCTGAAAAAGCAAAAACGAACAATATAGTTGCTCTGTTAACTTAAGCTTCATACTATCATCCCTCTAAGTTTTTGAACTACGTTAATTACTTCCTCTTGGTTGAACAAGTGAAATAAGTTAAGCCAAACATGATCAAGTCTGCAAACTTTCTTACTACAAGGAAAGTAATCATCGAAGTTTTCAGTTCTATCCTTTTGTACTTCTCTTTCCATTAGTTCGATGAACAAGTTTTAAACTTCTACAAGCTTCTC
>JAAOZO010000208.1 GCA_011605715.1 Nitrososphaerota archaeon
GTTGAAGAAAGCGGAGGAAAAATTGCTCTTGGGCAAGTTATAGAAGAGGGGAGATACTTAGTTAGAGCAACTACAAAAGATGGAAGAGTTTATGAGTGGATAGTAGAAACAACGGGTTCAAAACGCATTTGGGTTTCCTCTGAGTATTATGATGAGCTTAAAGGTGAAACTCTTGATAAGCTTCAATTAATCAGTTATATCCCAGAAATTCACTTTCCTAGAGAGTTTTCAGTCTCTGGTCATAACTTATACTTAGATCTTTTTAGAAAAACTTTAACTATAGATGGAAGAGAAGTTAAGATTGTTAACTTTGAAGAAAATCCGCAATCTAGAGCTCGTAAGTTTGGTATAAAAGTAGAAACTAACTTGAAGAGCTTAAGAGGCACTGAAATTGATTTTATGTTCTATGATGATGGAACTGTTGACTTTTACATAAACGACCCTTATCGTATCCACAGCTTAAATATTGAGCCAGGAAACATCCTAGTAATTGATTATGGAAGGGAAAGTATAAATTTTCAGGCTGAAGCTCCTATTGAGCCTAAGGAACTTCAGAAAAGAACTCCAATTGAACTTGGAGAACTTTCGATAGACGTTGAAGGAAAAGAAGAAGTTGGCATTGGAAATGTTTTGATAAAAGTTTTTGGATACGATAACTTTAAGACGCTACAGGCAGAAATTGAGAACGATGAAGCTGGTTTACTTGTTAAGTTTGATGATGGAAGCGATGCATACAGTAGAAGTCCAAAGCCTGTTGTTCATGTACCAAAAGGGGCAAAGAAGATTGTAGCTGTAGAAATTTTTCCTTCTGAAAAAACAGAAGAAGACATAATCAATAAAATAATGAAGGATGTTGACAAATATGAAAATGCAAAAAAACAACTGGAAGAGAAAATGAAGAGCGGAAGTATAGATGAAGAAAAGAAAAAAGAGTTAGAAGGAGAAATGAACAATGCGCTTGGAAAAATAGGCGAAGGAATAGCAGAAATAAGACTTAATGAGCAAGATGAAAGAGAAGGAATCTCTAAGTACTTAGGAGTTCCACCAGAAAGGCTCTTTGTAAAGCCTCTTGGAGGATCAGGCGAAGTTGACTTTGAGATATATCAAGACTCAGATAAAGGAACATTATTAGCAATAGTAGAAGTAAAGACTACTACTGTTCAAGAAGATCTTTCAGATACCTTAAAAGATGCTGAGAAACAGCTACGTGAACGCTTTATGGAAGAAAAATACAAGAATTTAGAGCATGGATTTGCGGTAGCAATTTATATTGAAGATCCAAAGAAGTTACTTCAGCCTGGAGAAAATTATGACTTCATAATTGAATGTTACAAGAATCCATACAAGAAATAGTTATGCTTATATTTTCTTTTAATAGAAGTAAGTTAGAATGAGCAAAGAAAACGAAAGAGATCGCGAGTGGAAAGCATTTCTGGAAAAACACAAAGAAGAAATAGAATTTGCAGATAAGCTAGCAGAGTACTTAAATAAAAAGTATGAAAGTTACTTAGAGTACTTAAACAAAAAACACTTTAGGAAAGAAAAATATGGAGCTTCTGTGCTTAGAATTGATGATAAAATTAAGTTAAGAATATATGCAAGTTTTAAGTATGACCTTCCATGGATTACTATTTTTAACGAAAAGTTAACAGTAGGACTTCCTGATTTCTGGAGTACAGAGCGTGCTCTCGGCGAAATGTTTAGAGGGGACTATGAAATTTTTCTCAAAATTCTAAAAGAAATAGAAAACAGAGAAAACTGGGAAAAGTACAAAAACGATAAGAACTTTGGGAATGAAATTTTTCTTTATGAGCGGGCTGATGAAATTGCAAACGAAGTAAACAAAAAGTATGGAACAAATATAGTTTTCCGTGGAGGAGAGGACTGCTGGTTTGAAACAACTTTTAGTATAAAAGATAAAAGCTTAGAAGAAGTGATAAAAGAAATTGAAAGAAATATAGGTCCATTGTACGAAGCTTCTGAGAAAGCATGTAAAATAATTCTTAGCTACGGCATTGATTTTATTTTCAATGAATCTATTCCAGAGGATACAGTTAAACAAATAAAAGAAAAGTACAGAAGGGGAATTTTTCCAAGATATATTCCCGTTGTTCTTAAGCATAAACTAAAGTATTTCCCAATAGTATTGCTAACTTCTATGCTTGGTCCTCAGAGAGTGGGAGAGGAAGTTCCCTTTCCTTTTACTTTTGGAAAGCTTAAGTTGGCATGGTCTGAAGAAGACCAAAGAATATTCGAAGAGTTAAAGAGTAAAGTTGAAATAAGATTAGAAAAAAGAAAGTGGAGCTGGCCTCCCTACGAAGGAGAACAAACTTATGTTTTCTGGTCAGCAAAAGTGTTAGATCTAGAGGAAGTAAAAGAAGAAATTAAGAAAATAGAAGGAGGAAAACTCTTATCTTCGAAGGATAAAAGCGACGTTGGGCTACTGAAGAACGTAGAGCTTGTAAAAGATTATGGAAGAAGGTTAAAAATTAAAAGTGCTTCAGAAGAACAAAGAATAAGGT
>JAAOZO010000155.1 GCA_011605715.1 Nitrososphaerota archaeon
AACAACGTACGTTGGAACACTTGACATTAAGTAAGAGCCCAAGAAAAGTTTCCACGCAGAAGAAATTGAAGGTGTTTCTACTAAGTCTCCAAGGAATACAGCAAACGTTGGATTAACTAAGTTCATTTCTCTTATGGCTTCATAAAGATAAGGAGCTCCTGTTGGAGTTTTTACGTCTCCAAAAGCAAACAATTTTACAACTTTAGGAAAGTTTGAAATTACCCAAATACTGTTTGGTTCAACCTCAATCGTTCCATTCTTATAAACTAAAGTTAAATTGTATAAGCCGTCTGGCACTTCCATAACGGGACCAAAGGTTAAATTGTAAAAGTTTTCACCAACTTGCGTTACTGATGTTAACTTGAATTCAAAGCTTCCATATACACTTTCTAGCCTTGAGCCTGCTATGACATTTGCATCCTTTCCAGAAACGACGACGTAGAACTCTTTTCCTTTAAGAACTGGTTCCGGAATGCTGAGTAGAGGAAACTTTATATGCGAAGCATAAAACACAACCTTAGCTTGAGGGTATTCTATTTGTGACTTTAAACCAATTCCTATTGAAGAAAGAAAAACTGTTGTAATCAAAATAGTTAACAAAAGTTTTCTGTACTTCATTCTTTTGTCTCTAAACCTATTTTTCACTTACATAACTTAAAAACGTTTCTTATTTATTCATGTAAATTTTAACAAGGTAGCTTCAAGAGTAGGTTTTCTAAGCCTTTAGTTCTGTGGAATATGCTACACCTTCTTCTTTTTCCTTCTTTATTACTATGGCATCGTTTGGTTTAAAGAAAAGTCTTATTTTTTCTCCTTCTCTAATTTCTATGTTGCTTGGAACATTAAATACAACTTCGCCAATTCCTGTTAAAGCTTTTGCCTGTTTGTAAAATCCAGAGAAATAAACCCAACTCACTCTTCCTTCAACAAAATTTTTAGCATCGCTAAAGCTGAAAGCCTCAGGTCTTACTATTACATTAACTTCTTCTCCCTCCATAACTTCTTCTGTACTCGTTGCTTCTAGTACTTCTCCATTCTCAAGCTTAACTTTTACTACTTCGTTTTCTTTTTTCACAACTCTTCCAGGAAAAACATTGCATTTTCCTATAAATGTAGCAACAAACAAATTTTTTGGATTTTTGTATATGTTCGTCGGAGTGTCTACCTGAACCAGTCTTCCATTGTTTATTATTCCAAGTCTATCTGCAATAGACATGGCTTCTTCTTGGTCATGCGTGACGTAAACTGTTGTTATCCCAAGTTGCTTCTGAATTGATCTAAGTTCTGCTCTCATCTCAACTCTTAGCTTTGCATCTAAGTTGCTCAAAGGCTCGTCTAAAAGTAAAATCTTTGGCTCTATAACTAAGGCTCTTGCTAGCGCAACTCTTTGTTGCTGTCCACCGCTTAGTTGGTTTGGATATCTTTCCTCGAGGCCGCTTAGTCTTATAAACTCAACTACCTCCTTCACTCTTTTCCTTATCTCTTCTTCTTTAAAGCCTCTAATCCTTAATCCATAGGCAATGTTTTCATACACGGTCATATGGGGCCACAACGCATAATTTTGAAATACCATTCCAGTCCCCCTCTTGTACGATGGCTCATAGGTAACTTCTCTTTCGTCAAAAAATATTTTTCCCGAATCAACAAACTCAAGGCCAGCAATTAGCCTAAGTAAGGTTGTTTTCCCACTTCCACTTGGCCCAAGTATGGCAAAAAACTCACCGTGATTTATCTTTAAAGAAACGTTGTCGACCGCTTTTACCTTCTGAAAGCTCTTCCGCAAGTTTTCTAGTGTAACGTTAACCATAGCAGGTCACACTCCTAGAAATGCTGTTCTTTGTTTTAGTACTCTATTTGTTATAAACATTACCACAATTTGCAAGCTCATAAGTAAGACGCCAAGAGATGCTGCTACGCTAATGTTTCCAACAGCTCCACTTGAGTAAATAACCTGGCTCATGTAGTAAGTTATTGGTCCCTGTTGAGGCTTTAAGCTACTTAAAGTTATGCTTGTGCTAACTTCGTTCATAGAGTAAACAAAAGAAAGTAGCATACCTCCTATCAGGTTAGAAGATATAAGAGGTAAAACGATGCTTTTTAAAGTTTCAAACCTGCTTGCACCTAGGTTCATGGCTGCTTCTTCTAAGCTAACATGCGTTTGTTGTAGTCCCCCAAATATAGTCCTCGCAGAGAATGGGAGGCGTCTAACAGAATAAGCAAAAATCAGTAGGATTCCAGGATTTACAAATGGATCAATCAAGCTACCAGAGAAAACTGTTGCGAAAAACAGTAGGTAACCAAGAGCTAGTATAATTCCAGGAATTGCTATTGGCATAGTGGAAATGGTATCGAGTAAGCTAAGGCCAGGTAGATGAGTTCTTGAAACCAAGTAAGATACACTTATTCCAACTACCAACATTATTGCTGTAGCAACGCCTGAGTACAAAATACTGTTTGTTACCGCATTCACTACGTCTTTATCTAAAGCCATCTGGAAGAAGTACTTTAAAGTAAAAGTTGTAGGCAAAGCAGTTCCACTCATTGCCCAGTTGGTGAAGGCAAGTATAAAGGTTCCAATCTGTGGCAAAGAGCAACTTACAACTACAATAAGCAAAAACAACGCTAAAATTGTTCCCCAAGCTCCTCTAATTTTTCTCACCCTGGGGTTAAACCTTCCTCCCTTCTGTAGCATAGAATATTGTCTCAAGGTCATATACTTCTTTATTCCTAGAAAGGCAATGGTAGAAATTATCATCAAAATAACAGCTAAAGCATACGTGCTCGCGTGAACTTGCTCTATACTTCCAAGACCTCTTCTGAATTCACTATATATATAAAAGTTTATTAACTTTTGATGTAAGCCACTTCCAAATGCTCCACTAAGTCCAACTGGTGCTCCTAAGTCTTCAAGGCTTATTATAAAAACTAGCGTTGCACCAGAAGTTACTCCTGGAGTTATCAGTGGTAACGTTATGTCTTTAAACAACCTAATTCCTTTAGAACCCAAAACTTCAGCCTGTTCTTCCATTGTTGGATCTAAGTTTGTCAAAGAAGAAGAAACATTTATGAAAACAATTGGAAAGAATGAAATTGTTTGAATGATTATTATTGCTGGTAGCCCATAAATTAAAATTTTAGCTGGAAGTATGTGGAGCTCGTCGTAAAGGATGTAGTTGAGTAACCCATTTGGACCTAAAAACTTTCCAATCACGAAAGCGTTTACAAAAGGCGTGGCAAGCATTGGTACAAGCAATAGACTTCTTATTATGTTTTTAAAAGGAAAATCATACCTAACGACAGCAAAAGCAGTTACTATTCCTAAAAGAACAGAAAAAATCGTAACAAGAAAGGAAGAAACTATGCTGTTTAGAATTATTCCAAAGTCAGGACCCCTTAAGCCAATTAAAATAAAGTTTCCAAGAGGTGTAGATGCAGACTCAACAAAATTTAAGTTTGGAGGCCAAAGTATAAAGTCTTGGCTACTAAAAATAAAAACAAAGTTTTGAAGCGATATACTTCCCTTATAAACAAAAGCTTTCCACATTAAGTAAAAAATCGGAATTAAAAAAAACACAATAAGTAAAAAAGAAGCTAAAAAAAGCTGAATTAAAGTTAAGTTGTCAAGCTCTCTCTTCAGCTTAGACGAGCTTCTTAGGTTGTTCAACTCTATTTGCCTACAATTTTTTCCAATTCGCTTGCTACGTTGCTGTATCTACTTAATGCTGCATTCGACCACGCGTTAATCAAGGCCTTCCTGTAATCTAGGTCACTGAACACTCTTTGACTTATGGATTGCGCATACTCTTGGGTAAAAACTTTTTCTACACCATCGGCAGGGTCAACGAACTTTAGCTTTAATGGGTTTGTTAGCTCGTCTACTAAGGCTGAGAAGTCCTTTTGACTTATCTTTCCGCTTAACCTTGCTTTTGCTAATTTCCCCCAAGTTTCTTGAAGTTGTGAGTGTGGTTTGGTAATAGTGGAGTAGTAGAACCACATTACTGCTTGCTCGTAAGATAACGCCAAGTCATCACTAAAGTTTATGCTTAGAGAAGCAACAGTATCTTCGTAGGAAGCCTTTAAGTCAGACCTTTTCTTTCCTTCTGGCGTATCAAACACTGCAGGGTTTGCGGGCAGTCTGTTAGTTCTGTTGTCAAGCCATATTTTTTGTCCTTCAGCACTAAGAACCCAGGCAATAAATGCAGTAGCAGCTTCTTTATTCTTGCTTGAAGCTAACAATGCTATTGGGTCACCGTTAACTATCGACCCATCTTTTGGAATTATATACCTACAGAGTGTTGGATTTTCAAGCTGAGCTGTGTAGCCATAAAAGTCAATTGTATTACCTATTCCTATGTCTCCTCTTATTACTGCATCTCTCACAAGTCCAGATTCATCGTATATTACTGAGTTTGCTCCAGTTAGTGTTAAAATTTCCCAACCTTTTTCCCAACCATAACGTTGTAGGATAATTTCAAATATTCTTGTGTTGCTTGTGCTAACCGTAGCGTCAGCAACTCCTACACTTGGAACTGGTAGCGTAGAAGCATAGGTTTCATTTG
>JAAOZO010000002.1 GCA_011605715.1 Nitrososphaerota archaeon
AGTTAATATAGGTGGCATATACTTTGGAAGCATAAGGGCTTTAGATGAAAACAAACCAAATAAGCCTTTATACTTTCTTGTAATTGATAAAGTAGATGACAATCTATATGAAGTTCTCAAAACTTCTGATTACTATGAGTTTGCCACAAATATAGATATCATGATAGATATAGGAACAATGAAAGTGATAATAGAGAGTGATAACAATTTTTATCTTACAGGAGATGAAATCAACAAATTTGTACTAATACACCAGGTAACAGAACAAGAACTACATAAAATTTTGGTATTCAGGGACGGTGACACAATAGAAGGAATAAAAACAGGCGTTACGCCAATATACGATGAAGATATAAGAAACAAATTCAAACGAGAAGAGTTCAACCAGATAAAAGATTACCATATGAGGATCTTTGCAATTTTAATGGAACCAGAAGAAGATGATTAATATCATTGCAAATTTGAAATTAAGTGATATATTTATTTGTATCAACTTTATAGGAGGTAATTGATATGGAATTAAAGTTATATAGAGACAGTTTTGATGGAAAACAATTGTTTTATGGATATTTAAGTGGTTTTAGGGTTTATGTGAATCATAAGTTGGTTGAAAGATTAGCCAAAGATAACATGCATAAACAAACATTTGAAGTTAATTTGCCAATTCACAATTGTGATGTTGTAGAAATAGACCAAGAAACAATAGTTTTGGTACCTGGTAATAAGATATTATACTACTTTGGATACAATTATTATGAAAATTACGAAATAGTAGAAATAGATTGTGAAGATTGCAAAACCTATTCTAACAGTACAAGTTCAACTTTGATATTGGCAACAGGTAAAGTGAAACTATACTGTCAATACACAGAGGAAGATGATGATACAGAAGAAAAAGAAACTAGAAAAGTGGTTGTATTGCTTCATCCAGATGGAAAAACAGACTATATACCAGACGAAAGAATATTGGAGTATGTATGATATGTAGCAAAACGGTTTTAGTGAAAAATCGTTTTGGTGCGTTTTGTGATAAAATTTAATTTGAAAACTTTTTAGGAGGTATAGTTTATGAAAACGGTAGCCGATCTTTTCGGTTCAGAAAGTAAAAACATTTTTGATCTACCTGTTGTAAGGTTAGATCAAAATGGCAAGTTTGTGAGTGGTATCCAAGAGGATGACCACAAAGAGTGGGACATACTTAACATACCACTGGTTAGTGTTGGTCTTAAGTCCCAGTATGTATGGTTTGAAGGGGATGATGCAAAAAGGTCACCTTTAAGAACCAAGTTTACAGATGAAGAAAAAGAAAAATACAAAGCAATGCCTGGTGCCAGAAACATAAAGTATAGAGGCATCTACGCACCAACACTTAAAGAAATGTTTGTCCTTAAGTATGGTCCTGGTGTAGCTGAATATTTTAGAGTGGGCTTATACGATACTTTTGTTATAGAAGCTGTTAAAAAAGAAAAGAAAAAAGCAGTCACATACTATGTACCTGTGATAAAGAAAATTCCAAGAAACTCTGTGCTATTAGATGAGCAAGATATAGCTAACATTAAAGCATTGTTAGATTACTTCCCACCAAACACAGAGTTACAAGAAAAAAATGACACAGTAGCAAGGTTACAGGTTCTACAACAAACAGAACCATTAGAAGAACCACCAGATGAATTACCATTTTAAGTTATAAATCCATCTTACTTCCTCCTACGCCCTGTTTTTGAAACGGGGCGATATGCTCCGTTTCTGTTTTAAAAACTTTCATGGTGAAAAGTGTTTTAAGGTATCCAGGTGATTCCCAGCAGTTGCCATTTTCCGTTCAAAAGTGTAAAATCTTAGCATAGCATGGTACTAAGTATAGCAAGTGGTAAAAACTTTAGCGAAGAAAAAGCCCATAAACTCTACATAACTCTGGAATGTATGCTTCAGTTTGAAAAAGAAGAAGAAAAAGAAAAAGTGTTAGATTTAATGCGTAGGTTTTCTTCTGCAACGAGATATGCATATAAAAGATTGTTAGAAGGAACATTAGAAAAAGAAATAGGAAAAGCAATTAAGGAAAAACATAAGTTAAACGCAAGATATGTAAATGATGCCATTTTAATAGCACAGGGTGTTCTAAAATCCTGTACACAAAGAAAACAGAATCCAAAGAAAATTATACTTGGTTCAAGAGAACTGTTTGAAAAGCTAAAAAAGAAACATTTAACATGTGAAAACAGAGAAAAACTACGACAAAGGTGGGAAGAAAAGAGATATTACTACATATACTCAAGAGGAGAAAAGTCTAAAAGTGGCAATTTAAACCTTAGGTTTGTAAATTTGAATAACCAATGGTATCTGAGGATTAACTTAGGAAATGGTGGATATGTATGGGCTAAGGTTATAAGGAATACAAAGAAACATAAAGATAAATGGGTTGACTTTACATGGAGACTCTTGGAAGCTAAGAGATTGAATGAGTGGTTTGCGTATAACGTAAGGTTAAAGGTAAGGAATGGCAAATTCTACGTACAAGTTAGTTGGGAAGAAAATGTTGTGAAACCTAATATAACTAAAGCTTACGGAGTTATGGGTATAGACATTAACGCTTATCCCTTTCATTTAGCTTTAGCTTATATATCAACAGATGGGAATTTAAAAAAGTTTGAACGTATAGATTTAAGGGAGATGGATGGTAAAACCAGAAATCAAAGAGAGTATATAGCATGGCATATAGCAAGACAAGTAGTAGAAAGAGCCTTAGAAAGTGGAAAAGCTATTGTTGTAGAAGATTTACAAAAACTACCAAAAGGTAAAAGAGGAGATGGTCTGTCTAAATTAAGAAGAAAACTACAGAAATGGACATATAAATCAATATTGGAAAAGATTGAAGTTTATGCAAGGAAGCTGGGAGTTCAGTTGATTAAGATAAATCCTGCCTATACATCAGTCATTGGCAAGCTTAAATACTCTCCTATGTTAAGCATAGACAAAGATGTAGCAGGAGCTTATGTAATTGGTAGGCGTGGGCTTGGATTTAAAGAAAAGCTTCCTAAGAATTACAGGGAATTACTAAAAGATGAAGAATTTTTGGCGTATGCTATTGCTAAGGTAGATGAGAGGGTTAACAAGCTAAAACGTGAGCTAAAGAAAGAAACCAATGAATACAAAAGGAATGCACTTAAAGGACGGATTAAGAGAATAAGAAGATTTCTCAAGTTATTGCTTTCTTATACACTGGACAGCGGAAAGAGTGAGTCAGTTTCCCAACAATCGGCTAATCGTGAGTCGAAACCGATGAGGGGTGGGGCAATGTCCCTACGAAAAAGCTGGCAAGTTCTTTCCGTAGCCCTTGCAGCTTTGAGAGCCACTACTTGCCTTGAGTGGTGTAGAGATCACTCTCCCTTGAAGCGTGTTTTGATTTCAGGGGATTGGGTAAAAGTGGCAGGCAAGGGTAGTCCCTCCCTTCCAGGTCAAGGGACGGCTGCAAGTAATTGTGGTTTTGTGTAGTATGGGTGATCTGGCTACTCTCAACAAGCTTTTGAAAAAAGATTTACTTATAACTCAATTGGAAAACTAAAATTGGTATCTGAGATTATTAAGGATTTTGAGATCACACATGGGGATTATGAAAAACTTCTTTTTGAAGA
>JAAOZO010000093.1 GCA_011605715.1 Nitrososphaerota archaeon
GCATGTAAGTGCTACAATTTATACAGCTATATGTAGTGAAGAGTTAAATACTTACTATGAGTCATTTATTACGTGAGGTGCTATGTCAGTCAAAAGTGTTCGAGGAGACGTTATAATTCCTGGCATTTTTGATCCTGGAAAAAAGTTTGTTTCGTATAGATTTAGGACAAAAAAGCTTGGAGTGGCCAGCAAGCTTCATAGATTTTTTATAGATAATTTAAAACTTAAAGTAATTTATGAAGGAAGAATTGCAAGTGATAATGAACGAATAGGATATGGTATACTTGATGTAACTAACTTTAAAGGATCGATTGAGGATATAACTAGAGCCATTTACGAAGCTGAAATACTTAGTTCTGAAGATGAATTTAAGGTTTACGAACATAAGGTAAAAGGTCTTGGAGTAGTACCTTTCCAACAGCCATTAATGATTGGGAACTTTTCTGAAGCTGTAGTTTTTCCAGAAGGCATAATAGAAGATGCATTGGAAGAAATGAAAAGGGAATTTAAATCTGCTGGAGAGGCATTTTTGTACTACATGGGTAAGAATGGAGGTATAAAGTTTGCTGATACTCTTAAAAAAGAACTTCTTGTAGCTGATACGAGTACGTTTCTCAATCTTCTGTTACAACTTTTTGCCATAACGGGAATGTGCAGCGATGCTAAACTTCTAGAGTACAACGAGGAGAATGGGAAAATACACCTATCATTTTCTGAGCTCTTTGAGTGCAAAAACCTACGAAAGGAAAAACCAAACAGTCAATTCTTTAGGGGATTTATTGCAGGAGTAGTTTCTAGCTTATGGAAAACTGACGTTAAAGTTGAAGAGGTAACATGCACAGCTACAGGCTCGGATTTTTGCCAATTTTTAGTCACTAAGGAAGTCTAACAAGTTTAAGTTATTTTCACCAAGATCATAGAACACTGTGCAGAAAAGAAAAAAGGTTTTTCATTTAATGTATGAGCTTAAAATATTAAAATACAACTGCAATAACAGCAAGTTTTAGAGGCTTGCCTGAAGGTCATCTTATACTCGTTTAAGGCATACCTCACATTTTATACAAAAATATAGGTTAAGGATAGACAGATAACTCAACGCTTCGACAAATTCATAAAGACGCTGGGAGTATGAAATCTAAAGAATTACGTAGGTCTACCCAAGACTACATAACTTATAACTTCCTACGTCATTTGTAGCAATAGGAACAGAGATGTTATTATAGATACGAAAAACTAATATCCTTCTAATTGCTCATCTGAGTTTAGATAACTAACAATTGGGACAACCTCAAGTTAGTTCGTTGTCCTCAGAACAAAGACGTAAGAAAGATTTTGAATACAAAATTGAGGACGAATGGTGGAAGAAATTTAGTGCATGGAGAGACGTTAGCAAAGAAGAATTTTTGGATTGGCGGTGGCAATACGAACATCTAATAAACTCTCCAGAAAAGCTCTTTAGGGTATTTCATTGGCTAAGTGAAGAAGAGAAAAAGGAAATAGTAGAAGTTTCTAAGGTTTATCCTTTACTCATAAACCCTTATTACTTGTCGCTTGTTAACCCTAACGATAAATTTGACCCTATTAAGATGCAATGTATTCCTTCAAAGGAAGAACTAATAGACAAAGCATCGCCTGAAGACCCTTTAGCTGAAGAAAGCGATGAAGTAGTTCCAAACTTAGTTCATAGGTATCCGGATAGGGCTCTTTACATAACTACTAACTTTTGTGCAACGTACTGTAGATTCTGCACGAGAAAAAGAATACTGGGGAAAGCTATTGTAAGTGGCGTTTCAAGCTTACAAAAAATAGTCGACTATCTTAAGCAAAACAAGCAAGTTCACGACATAGTAATCTCTGGAGGAGACCCGTTGACGCTTTCCAATAAGGACCTAGAGAAGATATTAAGCGAACTAAGCGCTATAGACTCAATAGATACGCTAAGGCTAGGAAGCAGAGTCCCTGTAACTTTGCCCATGAGATTGTTTGATGAAGAACTGCTAGAACTGCTAGAAAAGTATAGCGACTTACTGTGGCTTAACACCCACTTTAACCATCCAAACGAAATAACTGAAGTTTCTTATTTGGCAATAAAGAACGTACTTAAGCTGGGAATTCCAGTCAACAACCAAACGGTTCTTCTTAAAGGTGTAAATGACGACGTTGAAGTTATGAGGAAGCTGATGTTAAGCTTAATTAAAATAAAAGTTAGACCTTATTACTTGTTTCATTGTGACCCAACGAAGGGCATAAGACACTTTAGAACTACTGTCTGGAAAGGTTTAGAGATAATGGAAGGTTTAAGGGGCCACATCTCTGGTCTTGCTGTTCCAACCTATGTTATAGATGCGCCTGGAGGAGGGGGGAAGATTCCCATTATGCCAAACTACATAATTTCGATGTCTGAAGAGAGGATTGTACTAAGAAACTTTGAAGGAAGTATTGTAAGCTATGATCCAACAGGAAGAGCCTTAACTAAGAAGGAAAATCAAAGATTCGAGGGTATAATAAGCTTACTGGAGGGAAGTTTTGATAAAATTGACTCATTGGACTCAGAAAGAATTAAAAGAAGAAAGTCAACTAGCAAATCTAGTTGATGCGACTACGGAAGAGAAAAACTTAAGGCTTTTACGCTTTAAAAATTTCTAACATAAGCATAGTCTGAATTAACTTTCTTATTTCTCCTTTTTATTCTCTTGCTGTTTTTGCTCCTCAAGTTCGCTTAACGCAATTCCTCTCATAACCGAAGCATACATTAGTAGCTTCCACGTCTCTCCTATTTTGTCGCCATATTCTTTAACTAGTTTTCTAGCAATTTCTCTTAGTTCATCAGCCTCTTGTAAGCTTAATTTTTCTTTATCTAACAACTCTTTCAGCCTACTTGACTCTTCCTTAGTTAAAGGGTTATGGATTGAGGAGAGTCTATACAACTCTCCCTTTACAAACGTAACATCTCTTTGTTCAATAACTTTTCTAAATCCAAGAAACTCGGTAAAGAATTCTAGTTGATTCCTTGTTGCTTCCGTTATGTTGCCAATTTTTCTTTCTACCACATCAAATCTTTCGTTGATTATTTTTTTGAAAGCATCAAAACTTTCATCTACTGCCTTAAATCTCTCGTCTATTGCCCTAAATCTTTCATCCATTTGAGCGAATCTTTTTCCAAGCCAATAAGCCAAAGAAACAATTGAAATTAAAAGGGTTAATAAGCTTCCCAACATTGTTAAGAAGAGTTCTAATTCAGGCATATTCTCATACTTTACTGCATAATATGACTTAAAAATCTTTCTTTTAAAGACAGAACTATCAACTCAAAAACTCATTTACTTTAAAAATTGACAAGAAAGCCTAGAACTTTAGTTCTGAGATGAATTACTCTGTTAACTTAAGCGCCACTACCGAAAGGTTGGTTCTCTACCTCTTGAAGCTTATTTTAAATATTTTGAACATAAAGAAAAAATAACTCCTTGGCCTAGAAAAACCTTAAGTTAACAGACCTTTCTTGCCAAATTTTTTATTTTCTTTATAAAAGAAGAATTAGATAAAAAGTTTGGCGGTCTTACTTTACTATTATTAAATTGTAACAAGAGCTTGAAAGAGAACGTAAAGTCCAAGCAATATTAGTCCACTATTCTTACTTATTTGTCGTTTTGATAGTAAATAGAGAAAAACGAAGCTAGAAATTAAAACTGGAGTAATTAGCACCGAGAAGGCAGCTAAGTCTATATATGGGTCTAGGGTTAAGAGCATGCCAAGTATTAGCGTTGTGTTAACTAAGTTACTTCCTATGGCATCTCCCAAAGCCATCCACACTCTTCCTTTCTTAGCTGCCGTAAGTTCAACTACTAATTCTGGAAGAGAAGTACTCAGTGCAACAACTTTTGCAGCTAGAATAGAACGATGGATGTTTAGTAGTTCTGAAAGCCTACTTACCGAATCAACAACGATCTTAGCTCCGATTATTAACCCACCTATGCAGAGAAGGAGCACAATGTATTCGAATGGAGAGGCTTGAGGCGAAGTATATTCGTTTTCTTCAGATTCAGGATAGATTCTTTTCTTACTTAAAACGATTCTTATGTAAAGCAGGTAGACTATCAATAGAAAAATACCTGTAAACCGCGTTACCCAACCACCTATAAAAATAGAGAAAGGTATCATTGTAGCAAAAAATAAGACATCTGCAAGCTCTATTATGTTTTGCTCGTTCAGTATAACTTCACCGGCAACAATTAGGGCTAGCCCAACTATCAGTGTTATATTTGTAACATTTGAGCCTAAAATATCGCCTATAGAAATGCTTGCCTTATTTTCCAGAGCTGAGATTATAGCTACACTTAGTTCTGGAGATGAAGTCGACACTGAAAGAAGTAGAAAGCCCACGGACAACTCTGAAAGCTTAAACTGCTTCATTATCTTTTCTGCTATGTTAACTAGCATACTCCCTGAAACTGCAATCATTATTCCTCCAAATAGCAACGATGCAGCTCGAATTAACGGTTCCATTGCTTGAAAGTAAGATGCATTTATGAGGGTGTTATATTTCTTTCGCATACTATATCCTTAAGTAAGCTGTAGACTTTAAACCGCGTTATGAAATTGAGGGTTCTGATCTTAGCTGAAAGCTTTTTGTCATAATAGTTTTAGGCGATAGACTTTGTTTGTAAAAAGCTTGGGCCACATAGCTAATCTACGAGGAAATGTTATTCTTAAGGAACACTAATGTTCTATACAACTTTTAACAAAACCAAAGAACAGTGGGTTTGGCTTTAATGGCCTAGAAGTAAATTCAGGATGAAATTGAGTTCCTAAGAAGTACTTTAGCTTAGGGAGTTCGCCTATCTGCATTATCCCTTCATCTTTTTCGGATTCACCAGAAAAGACAAGGCCATTCTTTTCCAGAATATCAACATACTTAGGATTAATTTCATACCTATGCCTAAATCTTTCAATAACTTTTTTCTTTTTATAAAGTTCATAAGCTAATGTATTCTCCTTGATCAGTACAACTTGCCCACCTAAACGCATCGTTGCACCATACTTTCTTTCTTCAATTAGCTTCCTTTGCCAAGGTAAAAGGTCAACAACAGGGTAAGGTGTAGATGCGTCTATTTCAGTAGAGTGCGCGCCCTTTAGGCCGCAGACATTCCTTGCAAACTCAACTACAGCAAGCTGAAAACCAAAACACAACCCTAAGAAAGGAACATTGTTCTCCCTTGCAAACCTGATGGCTTCTATTTTTCCTTCAACTCCACTAGCTCCAAACCCTCCGGGCACTATTATTCCATCGACAGACTTTAATTTCTTAAGTTCTTCCTCATCCTTAGCTTCTAGAGCCTTAGCATCAATCCAATAAAACTTTGGAGAAACGTTGTTGCTCCATGCTGCATGCTTAACAGCTTCTATAACTGAAACATAGGAATCAGGTAGGTTGTATTCGCCAATATCGAAGTACTTCCCAACTATTCCAATTCTTACAAAGTCTTTTATGTTCTTAATTTTTTCAATTAAATTTCTCCATTCCTCTAAGTTTGACTTTCTGTTTTCCATGCCAAGTTTAAGGAGTATTTTATCTCCAAATTTTTGTTCCTCAAACAGTAAAGGTAACTCGTAAACGTTCTCTAGGTCTGGGTTAGCAATTATATCTTCTTTCCTTACGTTGCAGAAAAGAGCAACCTTCTCTTTCCTAACTTCGTCTATTGTACTTTCAGACCTTCCAACTATAAAGTCTGGCTGTATGCCGAGCTCTCTAAGCTCCTTAACAGAATGCTGCACAGGCTTTGTTTTCATCTCTCCAAGACTTTTTATCACCGGTAAATAACCAACGTGAACAAAAACTACTTTCTCACCTTCAAGCTTCATCTGCCTCGCAGCCTCTAGGAATGGAATGTTTTCATAGTCTCCAACAACACCTCCAACTTCAACCAAGACAAAATCAGCGTTGCTTTCCTTTGCTACGTCTCTTATTCTTCTCTTCACTTCGTCTGTTATGTGAGGAATTATTTGAACTGTTTTTCCTAGGTACTCGCCTCTTCTTTCTTTTTCTATTACTTCCAAGTAAACCTGTCCAGTTGTTATGTTGTTCTTTTTGCTTATTGTGATATCTAAGTACCTCTCGTAGTGTCCTAGGTCTTGGTCTATTTCTCCTCCATCTTCGGTAACCCAAACTTCACCGTGCTCCGTAGGTCTTAAAGTTCCAGCATCATAATTTAAGTAAGGGTCAATCTTCACAGCTGTAACTTTAAATCCCTTTGCTTGTAAAACTTTGCCAATTGAAGCTGTTGTTATGCCTTTGCCTAGGCCTGAAACAACACCACCTGTAACGAAAATATAAGCAGTGGGCATGTAACTTGTTGTTATGCCAGTTTAAAAATTTTTCGCTTGCATGCCAACTAACTTTTAAACCAAACTTTAAACTAACAAAAGAGTAATAAAAGCGTAATGTCTAGAAGTGAAGATGAAGCAAAGTTATGAAAGTAGTAAAACTCTAGAAAAGGATTATTGCACGCTAAGAAATTTTTGAAGCTAATGCTTCTTTAGAAAGTTTGTCTGCATACCATAGTGGAGCTGGAAGAGCAAGATCAAAAAGGTTATCACTTACAACTCTTATCGCATCATCCAACGTAACTCTATGCCCTATACTTATATAAATTTCCCCTCTTCCCTTAGTTCTTAAAACTGCTCCAACAGCTAATTCATCAACGAAAATCAGCGGAGGCTGAATTGACCTATCTACTTTTCCATAAAGAAGACTTTTTGCAACACCTATCGTAGGAACATTAAGAACAACACCTATGTAGCTGGCAAGACCCATCTTCCTTGGATGAGCTAGTCCATGGCCATTTATAAAAAGTATATGTGGCTTCTCTACTTGTCGAGAAAGCACTTTTAGGATTGGTGGAGCTTCTCTTAAGTAAAAGAGTCCAGGTATATACGGTGGCAAATTATCAACGGTTGCATAATCTACATTTTCTAGTTTCTTTGAACCGTACTTCGTGAGCACATAGGTTGCTACTCCTACATTCTTCTTGTATGCTACGTCAACTCCTCCTATGAAACTCTCCTTAGGTAAGCTAAGAGGCTCAACCTTAACCTTTTTAGAGAGAAGAACTTGAGCTCTAACTGCGTTCTCATACTTTATTTTTGGTCTCAACTGCCGTTCTTTTGTTGGAAAAAGGAAAAATAAAGGTTATTAAATTTTTCAACAGATATTTTTGGGCGAGTTGATTAGACTACCTTCTTATCTAGATTTGATCTAGCAAGTCTCTGATGGGCTGACCTCTTAGGATATTTGTGATAAAAGCAAGGGCTATAGAGGCTTGGAAAAGACGAGGAAGACAAACGAGATAGCAAGGTTAATACTGCATAAAAGAGATGATAGTGCTCCTTAACCAGCTACTGATTACTGCTAAAGTGTCATTGCGATCCTGCAATTTTGAAATGACACCCAGCGCCGCATTGATGCACTACAGTCTACTTCAGGAAAAATCCTCTAAGTCAAAAACCAAATAGTCCTTTTCTCGCAAATCCTTTTTATCTTTTAGCCTTTTACCGATTAAACAAAAATACTCTTTTCTTATCTTATTGAACCATTTTACTGCTTCAGCCTTCTCCGTCAGCTTCTCAAATATCTTTTCTGCTTCGCTTCTACCTAGATCCTGCCATTTTGCTTCACAGAACAGAATTTTCTTCTCCTCTTTATTAAATGCTACCGTATCTATTTCCTTATCTTTCTCCCACCAAGTACCAATGTTCGAAAACCTAAAAGGCATCAAGCCTTTCATGTTCATCTCATATAAAAATTCTCGTGAGATATCTTCAAATTTTTTTCCGACAAACGTGTTAAGATCTCTTTTGATAATGCCCATAACTTTCTTAGTATTTCCAAGTTCTAACTCGCTCTTAAATGGATAGACGAATCGAAAGTAAAAATCAAAAAAGTTATCTTTTATTTTATAGATAGTTCTTTTCGTTGTCTTTTTTTCTGTGATTGGATAAACTTTCTCTATGATGTCTAACTTCATGAGAACGTTTAAATATTTTGGTAAATCTTTTGCTTGAATTTTAGAGAAGTTTGCGATTTCGCTTAGTCTGCTGTTTCCTCTTGCTATTGCTTCAAGTATAGAAAGATAGGATGAATAGTCTCTCAGCTCTTCTCTTAGTAAAAATTCCACTTCTTCATATAGAATCTCTCCTTTAGTTAGAATTTTTTCTTCTATGTTTGTGTAAATATCCTTTTTATCGTCAAACGTATTAAGGTAAAAAGGTATTCCACCGAGTATTGAGTAAGCCTCCACTTTCTGTTCTGTTGAATATCTTGGAAAAATCTGTTTAGCGTCATTAAATCTTAGGGGTGATAATTTCCACTGCCCTGTTCTTCTTCCATATAAGGGAGACCTGTAGGATAGCATGTTTTCCATCATCGAGACAAGGGAACCGCAAAGGATCAACATTGTATTCTTATCCTTAAGAACATCGTCCCAAATCAGCTGGAAGACGGAAGGGATTGAATCATCTTTTTCAACTAGGTATGAGAATTCATCTATAACTATTACAATTTTCCTTTCATTCAACCTCTTTGCAATGTATGTGAAAGCATCATCAAAATTTCTCACTCTAGGCGGTATGTCGCCAAAATGTTCGGCAGCTATGTTTGCAAATCGCTCTGCGTTTAACAAGCTGCCTCTTTTATCTGCAAGAAAATAAATGTAATCTTTATTTTTACAGAATTGTTTAATCAGTTCTGTCTTCCCTACTCTTCTTCTTCCATATAAGACTATTAGTTGCCTTTTATCGCCGAACTTTTCCTCCAGGAATTCTAGTTCCCGCTCCCTATCGATAAATCGGTTCATAAAGATTATCTTTTATTTCCGAATTTATAAACTTAATGCTTAGCGCACGTGCTGCAACCATCCCTCTATGGTCTCTTTAGACGCTTCTGATTTTCTTTTTAATCTCGTCTTAACACTATGCAAGCGCGTGCTAAAGATGAGTTTTAATCAAGAATTTTTATTGATAAGCTTGGGTAGTAACATTTATAAAGTAGTACTATTATTATGGTAGTACTAAAAATGGAGTACGAAGTCAAGGTTACAAGAAAGGGGCAAACAACAATCCCTGCAGCACTTAGGAGGAAGTACAACATTACTGAAGGATCAAGATTATTAGTAGTAGATGCTGGTCAAGGAATTTTTATGAAACCTTTATTGAAAACTTCAGATTTAGCGGGCTCAGGTTCCGACTATGCAACTCCAGAAGAAATGAAAAAGCTCCTTGATAAGCTCAGAGAAGAGGATCTATGAATGTTTACGACACGAGGTTCTTCATCGAGCACTACTACTCGAAGAACGACGAAGTACTAAAAAGGACAACAAACGCTCTTAAAACTGACAAGAACAAAGTAATTTCTGCGATCGTTGTTCATGAAGTTTATAAGTTAACATTGGATAAAGAAGGAAAAGAACAAGCCGAACTTAGAACGAAGCTTCTTGAGAAAGACTTTAGGGTAATAAACGTAGATACTCAAATAGCTAAAATTTCTGCTAAACTTAGACATAAGTACAGAATACCAATGGCAGATAGCATCATAGCAGCAACGGCTGAAAGCCTTAAGTTGGTGTGCATAACAGACGATCAACATTTTACTCAAGTGAAGGAAGTAAAGACTAAATGGATTTAGCTAAGAGTTTCACTTGCGCAATTGATTATTGAAAAGCTTAAAATCTATTGTTGATTTACTAGAAAGCCCATTTTTCACTAAGAGAGTTTTGCTCAACATAAACAACATTTTATATGATTTTTGATGAATTACTTTAAATGGGTTAGATCCATCGTATGGACCACTTTTTATGCAAACGTAAAACTTGTCATTTGTGCTCTCTCGTTAAAAATTAAAATAAAGTAAAAAGCTTTGCTTGTTAGTGCCCGCCATCAAGCCCTCACACTATACTAAGGAAAGTCATCTCTATAAATTTTTAATTTTTCTTTAAGCTTTACTGCCATCTCCTCTTCACTTGCAACACTAAAGTACAAAAGCCAATAGGCATAAATGAAAGAAGTAAATACCGTTTTGAAATAAATAACAATAAAAATAGACGTCAACATACCTTTCTTCTGAGATCTTCTTAGTCATACGGTTAGAAAGCCGAATTGAAACTTTATCAACCTCAAACAAAAGAAGAATAGAAAAAAATAAAAATTAAAATTATGGTAGTGTAACTGAAGCAGGATAGTCTTTACCAGCTGCAGAATGAAGAACTATGTTAAGAGTAATTCCAGAAGATAATGTAGTGGAACCTATTTTATTACCGCTTGCTAGCGTTATTGTAAAAGTAACTGTAGACCCAACCGGGATAGACGCGCCATTGCTTGGCCAATTAGCAGTACCATTTACATAGTATATTTTACTGCTACTTGTCCATTTACCAGATGAATCAGCGGGAATTCCATTTATCATAACTGTAGATATTGTAGCATCTGCAGAACCAGTGTTCTTTACAACAACCTTAACGGTCCAGCTACTATTACCACTATAATAA
>JAAOZO010000097.1 GCA_011605715.1 Nitrososphaerota archaeon
GATCGTCGGCAGCGTCAGATGTGTATAAGAGACAGAGGTTAACAGGTGCTGGATTTGGAGGTGCTGCAATAGCTATAGCAGATAGAAGAAAGGCAAGGACTATAGCTGAAAAAATTTTTATCGAGTACTCAAAAAAGTTTCCATGGAAAGCAAAGTGTCTTTTAGTAGAAGCTTCAGATGGAGTGAAGTTGCTCTAGAGTATCAAAACCTACATATAAGCTAGTTTATAAAGTAAGAAAAAATTAACATAGAAAAATAAAAGATTTATTCTCTAACTAAAAGAAGAGTTTAACTTTTAAGGCTAGTTTTGCCTAACTAGATTTAGAAAAGATGGTTGGCGGTCTTTCTATATGATTACAGAATGGAAAGGAGATATAATGGAAGTATGGTGTACCTGTAGCAAAATAAGAGAAAAAAGGGAAGTGCGCTATGCGATATGTAGGAGTAGATCAGCACAAGAAGTTCTCGCATACAGCGGTAATAGATGAGAGAGGCAGGATATAAAGGAAGGCAAGACAGTAAATAATAAAGGAGAGTTGAAGAAGTTTTTAAGGGATTGTAGGGGGTGATAAGGCAGAGGTGGTAATAGAAGTGCGTACTCAGTTTAGCGCGTGTATGGATCCAAACTTTAAGAATATTTTAACTATGTCTTTCTCACTTAATACTTTAAGCCGATCTAAGTCACCGGATTTGCTTTTTAGCTTATTCAATTACATGCTTCAAGCTCTCAAGGAAATTCTTTTTACGAAAGAGGGAAGATGTATGCTAAAGAGAATTGAAAGAGACTACACCGTAAGGCTTAAATGGTTCCGGTATGAAACTGAGTTCTGGTGCGGAACTTGCTTTTTGACCTTAGGCCAAAATCATCTAGGAGCGATCTATTCAACGGGAAGGATGAGCTTAGAGAGCTCGATAGAGCCGTTAGCCGCGGATATCCACTTACGCTCGCGCTGGGGATCGGGAGGATTGGAAAAACGAGCCTCGTGAAGGTTTTTTGGAGAAGCATAAGGGGTTTACATAGATGCCAGAGGAGTTTCAAGATGATCTGAACTCTATGAGAGAATAGGCGATGGCCTCTACAGCTCTCTCAGCAGGACTAGAAGGCTGTTAGAGGGCATAAGAGGAATAAGCATCGCGGCTGCCGGTGTTGAAGTAAGATGGAAGGGAAGCGATTCCATAAGCTTCATGGGACGCCTCCAGGAGATCAATAAAAAGGGCGGGAGGTTTACCCTGGTAATCGATGAGATACAGTCCCTGAGGCTGTCCCTATCCGCGGAGCTCAGAAGCCTTGTTGCATATTCTTGTGACAGTCTGGAAAATGTATCCGTGATTATATCCCGGCTCTGAAGTAGGCCTATTAAGAAGCTTTCTCGGCCTCGATGAGGCTTCCTCACCGCTTTATGGAAGGTATGCTCACGAGATTCACGTTGGTAGATTCACAAAGGATTGCCAAAGAATTCTTGACAAAGGGATTTAAGGAGGAAGGGCTGAAGCCGCCCGGAGAAACAATAGAGGAAGCCGTGGGACTCTTCGATGGGATCGTCGGATGGCTAGTGTTCTTTGGAAGATCCTACTTAGACGGAACAAGAGACATTGAGAAGATTTCCAAGATGGCAGTGAACCTGGCTCTAGAGGAATTGAACAAGCTTAGTCCAAGAGAAAAGTCCATCCTCAAAGCCATAGCAGAGGATGCGAACTCGTGGTCTGAGGTCAGGAGCTTTATCTCCGAGAAGAGAGGGATTGTAATACCCAAATCAACATTAACAAGGATCATCGACAAGCTTGAAATGATGAGCATTGTAAAGGATTATGAGTTTCTCGATCCCATATACAGGAAGGCATGTAAGAGACTAAAGCCTTAACCTTTCTCTGGATTTCATTAGCAGGTGTTAACCCATTAAGACTGTTAAAAAGGCAACCTACTTGTAAGTTAAGTAGGCATTGATATAGTGAAACCTGTGATCCCAACCAGGAATTTCACCTCCAATGAAGGCAGTTCTAACAGAAAAAACCAACAAGAGCTATTAAAGATAGAAGTAAAAAACAACTAAACTAGAATTAAGCTTTGTTATTAGCTGATTGTGAGCCATAGGCCTACAATGTTTTCTGGAAATAAAATGTTTCTTAATGTTCTTTTAAGTTTGAAATGATCTTTTTTACTTCTGCTAAAGTTTCTTTGTCAACAGGCTTCTCTACGTTCATGAAAATAGGCAACTTATAAATTGGAGCTTTGTAGTTTTGAATAGTAGTTGGACCTTCGTACTCTTTGTTCTCCCATAAGTCTAGCCACTTTCCTTCAGGTAGAACAACATCTCTAGAAGTTGCACCTTGTTTTACAACAGGAGCAAAAAGTAGACTTTCTCCTAGCATAAACTCATCGTTAACATTAAACAATTCTTCAGCATCATAGTTAAAGAACAATGGCCTAACTATTGGAGACCCATCTTTTAGGCTTTGGTTAACTAAGCTTAAGATGTACTTCGAAAGCTTAACGTGTAACCATGCGTACTCTTTGCTTATGTTTATTACTTGTTCATTAAATTCAGGTCTCCAGGGTAGTATTGAAAATTGTATAGAAGGCATAGGAACAGAAACTTCAACCCATCTTATAAAAAGTTCAGAGTTACAACGTTCATTTCCATATTCATTGCCTCCAATCATATCCGGTAGTATGAAAGGATATCCAATTAAAGAATAAGTTAGAGTAGAAGTTATAACTGAATGAAGCCCATTGTTTAAGCCCCATCTTGAATCTTTGTCGCCTAATCTAGTTAGTAATCCTAAGGGTTGCGCGAAAGTACTTACCCTCGTTTCAGATAATTCATGAAAGTTATCAGCAATAAATTTCATGTAAATGTCTCCATATTGAGCTGGAAATATAGGCTGAAACGTAACAGAGCCATACGGAAAGAATCCAGCGTCGCCCGCATCGAACTTAAATCCATCAAATCCATAGTTTTTTTGTAAGTTCAACAACTTTTCTTTAAACCACTCGTATGTTTTTGGATTCGTGAAATCTAACAACCCTGCTTCACCATTCCACCATCTTACAGTTATTGGATTGCCAGA
>JAAOZO010000023.1 GCA_011605715.1 Nitrososphaerota archaeon
AAAGAGGAACTCGAAAGGATACACTACGTCGTTACTTGCCCCATTCACCTAACTCGAGAACTACTTAAAGAGTACAATGAATTCAAGAAGGTTCTGACGAAAGAAGCGGCAGAAAAAGTTAGAAAAATCATAAAAAGAAAAGACATAAGGATCTTTGCACAGCAGAAATGGCAAGTTTCTCAGAAAATTGAGCGTTACCTTAAACGTCTGCCTTACCATCCAATGCCCTTCCATAGGCAAAGCTGTTGGCTTGAAAAGAAGGCAGTGAAGACTAGAAAGAAAGAAGAAGAAATTTACATTTTGCACATAAAGACAAAAGAAGGCGATACTTCTAACGAGATTTTTGTTCCTTATAAATGGCGAAGCTTAATAGACCAAGCACTAGGAGAAAACAACGACAACCTAGGACAGGTGGAAATCGTTGAAAGACAAGATGGCACCGCAAGGGCGCATATTACTTTAAGGTTTCCAAAGCCTCAGCCTTATGAACCCAAAAGTTGGTTAGGCGTGGATACGGGTTGGAACAAATTGGCGGTCTCAATAATTTATAAGAACGGCTCTTGGGTTTCCCCTTCAGTACATAACCGAAACCATAAGGTAAACTACAAAGAGAAAATAAAATATCTTCGCTACTTGTACAAAAAGTACCAGAGAACAAACAAAGCAGAAAAGTGGAACAATAGGCTTCAAAATACAATAAAGTATGTAGTTGGTTGT
Organism: Nitrososphaerota archaeon; assembly: GCA_011605715.1. Taxonomy (GTDB): domain Archaea; phylum Thermoproteota; class EX4484-205; order EX4484-205; family JAAOZO01; genus JAAOZO01. The sequence goes on from JAAOZO010000023.1 coordinate 718, forward strand.
GTCGCAAAAGAAATAGTCTCAAAAGCTAAAAAGCACGAAGCAGGAGTAGCAATGGAAAACTTAAACTTCCAGAGCGTCACGAAAGGCTTCCTAATTCCTCGTTATAAGCTTATGGTTGCGGTAAAAACGCTTTGCGAAAGAGAAGGTGTGCCTTTTGTTTTAGTTCCAGCAAAGAACACGAGCATAACTTGTCCAAAGTGCGGCTACATAAGCAAAAGAAGCCGAAACGGAGAACGCTTTAAGTGCGTCGCGTGCAGCTACGAAGCCGACGCAGATATTGTTGGCGCAATGAACATAGCTAAAAAAGCGTCAGGTTCTTCATGACCAAGCTCGCTCTTTTTGTTATTTTTCTTCTTCTTTTTATTCCACTAGTAGCAGCTGAGCCGCCAGTTCTGAGAGACGCAAACGGAAATCTTGTGGGAAAAGCAAACTCAAACTTTGTCTTCGAGCTTGTTGAAGAGAACGGAGAAGTCTATAAGGGAAACTACACAATTACTCTTTTGCTAATCTCAAAGTTCTGCGACTACAACTATACTTCCAACAAAGTTTTTTACTACAATGGATCAAGAAAAGTTCTCGAAGTCTACAACTTTACTTTAGATTACGACGAAGAAATACATCTTAGATTCGGCGAGTGGAAAGTTCTTGCGGTTTACGTTAAAAATGAAAATGTTCTCAGAGAAAACGTCTCTTTCTTTGTGCCGATTGAAGGCTGGTCTGTTCGAGTGCCGATAAAAAACGTGAGAGAAGAAGAACTGCCGAAAGTTTATGTCTCACCCGTAGATGAAACTCAGCAGGAAGCAGTTGCTCGTGCAAACTTTATCGAAAAGGTAAAGGAGACGTTAATTACGCTTGGTGTGGTTTTTATCTTGTGGATTGTAGCTTTGTTTATGGTTTCTAGAGGCTCTAGGCATGGCTACACCTGAGAAGAGAACTAGAACGTCATGGTTCGCCCAGAACCTCTGAACAATAGTAGTTGCACTAGATTTAAAAAACTTTCGGCATTTTCTAAAAATCGAAAATAGTGAAAAGATTTATAAACTCTCTTAGTCTACGTATAGTCTATGAGTAAAGAGAAACTAAGGCTAACAAAAATTTACGTTTATGTGCCGACAAAAGAAAAAATCAGAAAACTAAAGCGACATCCAAGAGAAACAGACGATTCAGTAGTTCAGAGATTGATTGAGTTCTACGAAACGAGAGGTGGTACGAGCTGAACGAGAAAATTCAAGTCAGCAAACAGTTTAGAGAACTTTTACTTCCATTAAAAGAGGAAGAGCTTAAGCTTCTAGAAGAAAGTGTATTGAAAGAAGGTATTCGTGATCCATTAGTAGTGTGGGAGAAAGACGGCCAATTAATCTTGCTCGATGGCTACCACCGTCTTAAGCTAGCAGAAAAGTATAATTTGGATTATAAAATTAAGAAACTTCATTTTGAAAGCGTGGAAGAGTTTGAAAAGGTTCTTACTGCAAAAAAGACCGAGTAAAGATTTAAATATGCCCATATGGGTATGTATGTGAGGTGAAAGCATGGCTTCAGGAAAAATAGAGTGGATTGAACTTCCAGTCAAGTTCAAAGGTATCTGGTACAGCCCAAAGCAGGGTGGGTTTTTCATCTTTCTAAGAGATAGGTTCAGCCAAAAGTATCCCCCAGATAGGAACTATGAAGCACTCCAAAAGACTCATTTGTATAAGAAGCGGCTATTTAAGCAACATGAGCATGCATCGCCAATGTGGATACCTAGAAGAGTGTTCGAGGCAAACTTTGGAAAAGTAGAAAAAATTTTAGTTAATAAAGGGATATGGAAATCAAATGAAGACTACACTACCCCTAACGAAAATACCTTACTAATCTTTACGAAGGATAGCGTAATAACAATGGTTGCGAATAAAGGTTCTGAGTGGTTTATAAGGCTACCAAGAGATTGGAAAAAGTTGCTTAAGAAAAAGGTGAAAAAACGTGATACTTGAAAATATAAAAGTAGAAGAGAAATCGGTGAACAGCGTAACTGACTTTCTTGGGTGCGACAGTACTAATGTGGGCTTTACAGTTTACTACAATAGCTATGGTCATATTATTCTAGAGTGGAGCAGTCTTTCAGACGACAGCAAGAAGGTAAGAATTTCCTTAAACCCAAGAGATTCGCAAAAGGTTATAAAATTTATAAAAAGCTTAGGAGATGAAGTAGGAGAATGAACAGCATAATATCCCCTATAAACTATTCATGGTACAATGTAGAGGTAGTTCATAACATCCTTATGATAGACGAAAAAGACCTGAACGTGGTAAATGGTGAGCTAAACGACCTAATAAACAAGCTGTTCCACAAACCTGAAAATGGTTGGCTTGAAAGGCAGAACTTTGTCTTTCCATTCAAAGTAATAGTTAATACAGAGTACAGGAATAACGCATTGACAGGCGAATCATACATATACACCGAAGCAAAATTTCAGTTCTACAACAATCCTTTGTACTATGCGTACATACCTGAAGATGTAGACTGGAAGGTAATGCTAATAAGAGCGACTGAAAAATATTTAGAAGTAACCTTCACTAAGCTAATAAAGAAGAAAGGTGAGGAAAAGAAATGACCGAAGAATTGTACGTAAAATGCGAAATTTGTGG
>JAAOZO010000231.1 GCA_011605715.1 Nitrososphaerota archaeon
GAAAAATCCAGAGCTATACGCAAAGCTTATAGAAAAAGCAGAACCAACTTATGTAGAAGTTAAAGCATACGAGTGGGTAGGAGAAAGTCAAAAAAGGTTACCAAAGTCCGCGATGCCGTACATGGAAGACATAGAAGCATTTGCTAAAGAAATATCTAAACTCACTTCATACTCTATTGGTGGTTCATTTGAGCCTAGCGGTGTTGTTATGCTTAAGAAGCAAGTCTAACAAAGCTTCCAATTGAATAAAGCTTAAATAATTTTAACTCGCTTCTGAAATAGTATTGAAGAAAAAAAGAAACCTCAAAGGTTTCTTAGAGAAGAAGTTCAAGTACATGAGCGAGAGAGAAATAAGCGACCTAGCTGAAGCAATAAAGAATGACAAGTTTTGGTATGCTCTTCCAGGCAATAAACAATTCATATTTGTGGTGGCACTCTCTAGAGCCAGAATTAAAAATGGAAACTTTTACTTAGCAAAGGTAACATACTTAAAACAAATATACATACCAAAAGAAATTAAAGAATTTGTTAGAAGGTTTATGGTTATTCTAGTTGAAAGAGAAACTAGAAGAGGTAAAGTGGTTATGTCATGGAAAACTTTTTTGTCTTTAATGAGATCAAAAAGGTATGCCTTGCCTCATATTTTAAGTTTAAGCATTCCAAAGAAGTTATCATACAAGGATATAAATGAATTAAAAGAAAACTCGTAACGAGAAGACTAGGAATTTTAAACTATCTATTTTTAGCTTTTCGTTGCACAATACTTATTAATTGAATTATTTTGAAAAGAGATTCAGAACTAAGATGAAGAAGGAACTAAAAGTTGGAATAATTGGAAGCGGAGGAATAGCTAAAGTTCATGCAACAGCATACTCCAAGATAAATCTTGTTAAAATTGTAGCAGTTTCTGACATTGTAAAGGAAAGGTCTGAATCATTAGCCAAAGAATTCAATGCAAAAGCTTACACAAGCTATGAAAGTATGCTAAAAGAAAATGAATTAGACTTGGTAAGCGTTTGTACTCCTCCATTTACTCACAGAGACATAACTTTAGATGTAATTAGGTCAAATATTAATGTCATATGCGAAAAACCTCTTGCACTAAACTCAAGAGAAGCAAAAGAAATGGTAGAAGAAGCTAAAAAAAGAGGACTATATTTCGGAGTTGACTTCCAGAATAGGTTTTTACCTCAGCATGTTAAAGCAAAAGAGCTTTTAGATGAAGGTGCGATAGGTAAACTTGTTCAAGCAAGGTTTAGAGTAGGTTATGACATTCTAGAAGCATTACCTCCTTCCGCGCCCATGAGAGAATGGTTATTTGATAAGAAAAAGTCTGGCGGCGGTGTACTTATGGACATAGGCTCTCATTGGATTGACCTTTCTAGAATGTTCGTTGGGTCTGAAGCTGAAGTTGTATCCGCTGAAATCAGTAAAAACATAGAGAACGTAGAAGTTGAAGATAATGCAATGATTTTAATTAAATTTAAGAATTCGGTTCATGCTCTTGTAGATGTCAGTTGGACTCAACAAAATGGACAATGGCCAGTTGAGTTATACGGTGATCAGGGAACTATCTTGTGTAACTTTGGAGAACAAACAATAGTACTATATACTAAGAACAAAAAATATTCAAAAGATGGTAAACTTAAGGTTGTTACTCCTCCTTTACCGGAAATAGGAGAACCTCACGAGTACCTAATTAGCATGTTTGTTAGCTCTATCGTTAATAAGACTCAACCTCCAGTTACAGGCTACGACGGCTATAAGGCTCAAGAGATCATAGATGCTGCGTATAAATCTGCAAACGAAAAAGTAAAAGTTATACTTTAGATCAATCAGCGTAGCCTTTTCATAAAACTGGAAACGTGCAAACGGAAATTTAAGTTCATTTGCTAAATCAGAGGAATGCGAAAAAGTTAAAATTTCTGTACAAAATTATAAAGCTTGCTGATTTTTTGCGTTTGTTTTTCTTAAGGCTAGCCATAGTCTTTAATAGGCTTATGTGATTCTTAGAATTCATTGGAGCTTCTATCAACATCTTTGAAGAGCTTAGAATGAAACTTAAGCGAAACTTTCTTTTTAGTTATAGCTAAGGTTTATTTTAAAGCCAATAATTTAGTTAGTTGCGTTCTATATTCTTATACTACAAAATTCTTTTAGCTTTCATGAGTTTATTTTATTTTAAATAAAAAAATAAACTTTTTATACTTCATAGTAAGGAGTTAAAGAATGACAAAACAATGATGAAAGCAATAGAGGTGCTACTTATAATTGTACATTCGGAACTTTGCGTTTATAGTGAGTGTAGAATTATGAAGCACTGCCCAAAAGAATACTTTGAAACGTTTGTTCCGAAAGAGGGGATTAGGTTACTTGCCTAGCTTTGACAAAATCATCGTTGAGGATGTTCATAAATCCTTCGGACCTGTAAAAGTTCTTGAAGGTGTTAGTATTTGCATCAAAAGAGGTGAAAAAATTGGCATCGTAGGACCAAATGGTGCTGGAAAGACAACTCTCTTAAGGATAATATTAGGTATATTAAAACCAGATAAAGGATACATCTGGGATAGAATATTCGCCAAAGTTTTTTGGTTATGTTCCTCAAGCAGTTCTAAGCTATCCAATGCATAGGTCTATGACTGTTATCCAAACTGCATTAAAACTTGCCAATTATCCATCAGGAAACCTTAAGAAAATTGCTGAAGAGCTATGCAAAAAGTATAGCATTGATCCTATGTCTACAGGACGAGAGCTTTCTGCTGGCCAAGCTAGATTCCTTATCTTCATAATGGCTATATCGAAAAATCCTGATCTCTTAATCTTGGATGAACCTACAGCCATGCTAGACTTTTCTAGAAAGAAGATCATATGGGAATCAATTGTTAATTATGATAAAACCGTAATTATGGTTACGCATGATATTGACGAGCTCAGACTCGTTGATAGAATATTTTTTCTTAATAAAGGCAAAATAGTTTTTGAAGGCTCTTTTAAAGACTTTTCAAAATTTATAAGGGCTGAAGGGTATGTTGCAGAAGTTAAAAGTGGCAAAGAAATAAAAAGAATTAAAATCCAAAAATTAAGCGACTTAAACAATCTAGAGCTGAACGATAAAGATGTAGACGAAGTAATAATAAGAAAGATAACTCCAGAAGACATTGCATCCTTAATGCAAGGAGAGGTGTCAAAATGAAGTCACTGGAGTACATTAAAAACATACTACAGGTAACAGAATTTTCATTGAGAGTTACTACTAATTATCTTACATACATTCTAATACAAAATTTGATTACTCCACTTGCGATGACAACCCTTTTCTACTTAACTGCGGTCGCAACTGGAGGTACAATCAGTATAGGAAGAACTAGCATTATTTTTATAACTATGGTGATAGGGTCTACAACACAACTTATAACAACAATAGTTTCTAATGATCTAATTCCAGCAACAAGAGATTTGCTTACGTCACTAGCTGGAGATGTAAGAGTATTTATAATTTCAGAAGGTATCCACAATATGCTCATGACTATTTTACCTCAAACTATTATAACCTCATTAATAACCCAGAGCTTTGACCTAGTTATTTTTATTCTTCTAGCCTACTTAGCAACATATTCGATAGCAACGTTTATAGGCACTATAGTAAGTGACCCAATGGCTGCTCAAACCGTTGGATTTATTTTATACTTATTTTTTCAATGTTGGCGCCGATATACTTAACTACAACAGAGTGGATATGGAGAATAATTCCGCTCTCAATACTAAATGAAAATTTTAGAGACATCTTGCAAGTATTATATACAATATTACTTTCATTGATACTATTATACTTCGCATTATGCAAAAAGATGTAGTTACTTACTAAAAGAGAGCGCAAAGTTGTAAATTTTTAGTTAAGAGACTAAATAAATCATATTCTCTCGGCCAACTTTTCTTTTCTTAATTTTTCCTTTAGCTTCAAGCGACTTTATGATAATAGAAGTTTTCGATTTAGAAAATCCAGTCATTCTTCGTATGTCATTTTGGCTTAATGCTCCACCATGACTACTAAGTAACGATATTACCAGACTCTCGTCTTTTTCTCCAAAAATTTCTGCTTGTTTAGTTTTTAGTTTTCTAGTAAAGAAAACAATAGTAGTAAATACTACAATTAGAAATGCAACAATAAATAAATATAAAGTATAACCGCTTTCTACAGATACGTTGAGCGAGAATTCTTTTTCGCTTCTATAAAAAGTCTCATTACCTTCCCAAATTACTTTCACATTCCAAATTCCGCTTTCATTAAGGATAAAGTTTCTTTCGAAATATCCACTCTTATCCGTAGTAGTAAAGAAGTTGGTTAGTTCTCCACTTGGATTTACTAAGGTTATTGTTATCCTAAGATTTTCCATTGGAGGCACTACTTGCCCAAATACTTTTAAGTTTCCTTTATTTAGCGAATAGTTAGCATTTATCTTTACAATTCGACTAACAATTTCTAAACTTGGTTGGTATTGCATGAACGATTTTGGACCATACCAAATTAAGGCATTAGCATACTGAAAGTCTGGAGCTGGAGTAACGTACGCGACCGTATAGTTTCTTGGTACTTCAATCTCTAGCATGTCGCCTGAGTAAAGGTAAAAACCACCTTCAAAAACGTCGCTTATAGTAAAAACACCTTCGTAAACTTTTTTTGAGAAATTAACCCACAGAAAGCTATACTCTATTACTCCAAAAGTTGCAGAAATGGTTTTAAGAGTATAAATAGACGCGTTGTAATACTTGCCCTCCATTGGTCGTCCTGCTAGCTTAGAAGCGTTTAGAATGATCTGATCAAACAAAGTTTTAAATTCGTTTATGTACCTATTTTTTTCTTTATAAAATTGCATTGTATAGTTGGAAAATGCACTTATTTCAACTTCGTTCGTTAAGTTTATTTTCTGCTGAATAATCCATAAAGCATCTCCATTTTCAAGAAGATTTATTCTATACGCTACTCCAGAAATTTCTTTTTCTGGCTTAATTGGCTGCTGTAACACAACTATAAGCAGTAATGCCAACACTGCACATTGCGTTGCCTTTTTTAGCATTTCTTACCGTAGTTTGTTATAGGGAGTAGTATATTATTATTTCGATTGTACTAAAAAATTAGGAGATTTAGCTTAAGAAAAAGGTCTTCTCTGCTTTGTTACTAAAGATGTTTTTACTTGAGTAATTTGTTGTTAAATTTACTGCACTAAAGAGCTAGACAGGATTATGCTAAAATGATTTCTAATAGAAATCTTGTTCCTTAGATTCTTAAAGCTCTAAAAGTAATCTAAACTTATTTTACTCAATGCATCTTCTATTTCCTTAAGTTCCTGACTAGTTAATCTCCAATCTGCAACTCCTGCGTTCTCTTCAGCTTGTCTCGGATTCTTTGCACCTGGAATTGGAATAACATTACCTTCCCTTAGCAGCCAATTTAATGCAACCTGTGCTACTGTTTTATTTCTAGCTTTTGCGATCTTTTCAAGTACTGGAATTAACTTTGATATTTCTCTTAAGTTGTAGTCAGAAAATAGCTTATTCCCTCTTCTTACATCGTCAGAAGGCTTATTACTTATATTGTACTTTCCCGTTAATGCACCCTGTGCTATTGGGCTCCAAGCAATTATCGAGATACTCTCCCTTTTGCAGTACGGTAGCACCTCTTCTTCTATTTCTCTCTGAAGCATGTTGTATCTAACTTGGTTTGAGACAATATCGGTAACAGAAAGGTGTTTTCTTGCTTCTTCGAGGTCGCGAACTGCAAAATTACTAACACCAATTGCTCTTATTTTTCCTTCTTTGTAGAGTTGTTCCATTGCTCGCATCGTATGCTTAAGTGGGATTTGCTCCCAAGGATCCGGCCAATGAACTTGATACAAGTCAATCTCTTTAATTCCTAGGCGTTTTAAACTATGCTCTGCAGCTTTCAAAAGCTCGTTGTATCTCAAGTGAGCACCATGAACTTTTGTAGCTATGACAAGGTTTTCTCTTCCTATCTCTTTTACTGCTTTTCCAACAACTTCTTCTGAGTGACCATTTCCATATGCTTCTGCAGTATCTATAAAGTTAATTCCTAGTTCATATGCTCTCCTTATTGCTTTTACTATATTTTCATCTTCAACATCTGCACCCCAAGTTTTTCCACTTGCTTGCCAAGCCCCTAAGCCAATGATTGAAACTTTGATTCCACTTTTTCCAAGATTAACATATTCCATGGAGTTTTTCAGACACCTTTCATAACGCCGCTATATAAGTGTATCGTATTCGATTTTCCTAAAGCTGAGAACCTAACGATTACCCTAGACTATGTTTGAGCTTATCAAAAATTCTTTCTAGAACTAAAATTGCAGGCTTTCTTGATGACTTTTTGTAAAGAATACAAATGCTTTTTATAGAGTAACCTACAACTTTATAAAAAAGAGTTGCAACATATCTTTCGAGAAAGATTTAAATA
>JAAOZO010000116.1 GCA_011605715.1 Nitrososphaerota archaeon
ATCAGAAACTTATTCAATGGTAGTGATTCTGTTCTTATAAGCCAATACTTGGCAACTAGAGCAAACTTAGATGTAGGCATGACGTTTGTTTTTAAGGGTATTAAACTAAAAGTTGCTGGCATTTTTGATAGTAGCTTGGTCTCAAAAATAAAGGAACCTGATGGTAGTGATTTCCCTCCACTTTACTTACCTCCTGGTTCGCAAGAAGCTGCTCCACAACCTGTTCCAGTTGATTCTCTTCTGATAACTACTACGTATACGGCTCAAAAGCTTGGAGGTTATATCTCTGCAGTTTACTGTTTCTTTAATAGTAGTACGCAAGCAAAGGAAGTTTCTCAACGTTTGGCTTCAATAGGAAGTTACTTTGTTACTACTCTACCAAGTTCAGAAAACATAAGATATTATTTCAAAGGAACTTTTATTGAGGCTTTTGGTACTCCAATAGTTATCCCGATGTTGATTACTGTGCTTAATATTGCAATAGTATTCTATACGACAGTATACGAAAGAAGGAACGAAATATTTACCTTTTCAGCAGTAGGTCTAAATCCAACTCATATTTCTTCACTGTTTGTAGTTGAAGCCAGTATTCTAGGTCTAATTGGAGGTGGAGTCGGATACATACTTAGCATGCTTATATTCAGAATTTTTGGAGTTTCTAATTTGATAATTCCTGTTGACGTGAAGACTTCTGCTTCTGACATGTTCTACTTGATATTAGCTTCAATACTTGTTGCTATAATTGCCTCCGGAATACCTGCGCTAAGAGCTGCAAGAATAGCAACTCCTTCATTACTGAGAAAGTGGAGAATGGAAGAAAGCCTTGTTAAGGGAGGTACGTGGACCGTACAGATCCCAATGAGAATTCCTTCAGAAAAAGTTGAGATGTTTGCCAACTACTTGTATGAAAGGCTGCCTCAAAGTGGTACAACACTAGAAATAGTAATCTCCGAAATAAGTAGGGAAGAAAAAATGGACGAAAAAGGAAACCTCACCTACTATATAAGTTTCAAGTATGGACGAGGTGGGAATCGACCATTTAATGCGTACACGACAGTTGAAGTAAGAAAAGAAGGTGAAAACTATATAGCATATGCTCATGTAAGACCAGAATCTGTTTATGCAAGGATGGCAGAGACAAATGTTCACGAAGTTGTAAGTCATATTAGAAGGCTTATTTTAGAGTGGTCGGCATCGAAGGCAAGAATAGCTATCGTTGTTGGAAATTCAATAGATCAAGCACTAATAATTATCAGGAATTATCATCCCCAACTTTTAGTGGTTTACTCAAGAGCAGACGTAAGCAACAAATTAAGAGAACTAAGAAGGAAACTCAGAGCAGAAGGAATTTGGCCTCCTGCTATTGAGGTCAGAAACGTAGAAACAAAAGACGTGTTTTCATTAGTTAACAAGCTTTCTGAAGATCTCATACCTATAGATACTGTTTGTTTGGATTCTGACGATGGTTTACTGAGTTCAGCTCTAGCAATTGCTACGCTACGCCTAAATAAGAACATTGCGATAGTTACTCCTGATGAAAAAGTTTACGAGGTTCCAGCAGGAAAGTTTATTGAGTATATGCAAAAAAGCTAAGCTCTAAGCTGTTTTAATTCTTTGATTTCTCATCTACGCTATACTTTCTAAGTATAAAAGAATATTCTCGTACAACCTATTTAACCTTTTAGTAATACGCTTCTTATTATTTTTTTCCAGCATCTTAGCTTTTCTCTATTTAAATTCTATAAAATAAGAAACATTTAAATAGTTAGTATAACCCTAATAAGAGTTAGGGTGACCCTAATATGAATCGTTTTTTCTTAGTAACTGTCGTATTCCTTACTTTACTTTCTTCTTACTTAACTACACAAGTTAAATCTCAATCTGAAAATAAAAAAATTGTTGTAGCTGTTAGCATAGGTTCACTTGCGCCATTAGTATATGCAGCGGGAGGCAATTTTGTTGAGGTTGTTTCTTTAGTTCCTGCAGGAACTGATCCTCACGAATTTTTGCCCACTCCGAATACTATTAGCTTGGCTACGAACTCTTCGCTAGTTGTGGTTACTGGCCACATAGGATGGGAAAGCAAGTTAGTCGAGGAAGTTGCAAGCAATAAAAAGCTAAGCGTAAAAGATGTTTCAATAAATTGTCTTAGTGACTTAAAGGATAACTTAACTTTGCTAAATTTACCAAGTAATCTGGGTGGTGGCATTAACTTACACGGCTTTTGGCTTCTTCCAGACAATGCTCTCGTGATAGTGAAAGCTATTGCAGACAAGCTTTCTATTATTGATAAAGCTCATGCCTCTTATTATTCCTACAATTATGAACTATTTTATTCGAAGCTAAATGCATTTAAGTTGTTTATGTCTGGAATGCTAAATGCTAGCAATCTATATTCAAAAGCTGTTGTTGCTGTTACTCCTGATGCCCAATACATGCTCACAGCTTTTTACTTTAATGTTTCTCAAATAATAGTTAATGAAGGTGAGGAAGCAAGACCAGAAGTGCTCAGTTCAATCAGAGAAGGTCTAAAATCGGGTAAGTTTGCGCTTATAGTTGCAACAGACTTATCAACGCAATCTTCTTCGTTTAAGGTAGCAGAAGAACTCTCAAAGGAATTTAAGGTACCTCTTGTCTCTACATACACTATAAGTTCTGAAAGCTTGCGAGACTATTTCTCTCTTATGAGCTTTAACTTAGGAAGCATAATCTCTTCCTATACTAATTACAACTTCAACACTACTTCTGGAGAATTAGATACGCTTCATTATTCCCTTATTGCTTTATCTCTTGTACTTTTAGTGCTCATCATTGTTGAAACTTTTGTACTATTAAGGAGGCGATAGTTTATGGCTCTAAAGATAACAAAAAGAGAAGCCGATTATATAAAAATTGTTTACGAAAAATCTCTGGAAGAACAACACAAAGTAACTAGTGGCTTAATTGCAAAAGAAGTTGGTGTAAGGACTCCAACTGTTATAGAAGTCCTCTGGAAACTAAAGAAAAGAAAACTGATATCAGTGGGTAAGGCTGGAGAAATTACTCTAACGAAACGAGGATTAAAACTAGCAGCAATACTAATAAGGAAACATAGAATACTCGAAACATACTTCGTTAAAGAATTAAATCTTGATCCAACATTTGCTTGCAAGGAATCGTCAAACGTTGACTACCTTCTTTCCTCGGAAGTTATGGATCGGCTTTGCTCAGTCTTAGGAAATCCCTGCAATTGTCCTCACGGAAAGCCAATTCCTTATGAGAATCAAATTGAAAGGGTGTGAAGTAGAAAAATGACAATTACAATACAAAAGTCTTTAGAAATAGAAAATCTTTCTGTAGTGCTAGGTCATAGGTTAATCTTAGATAAGGTTTCCTTATCACTGCCACATCCAGTGTTTGCAGCCATAATGGGTCCAAATGGTGCTGGCAAGACAACACTACTGAAAACAATTCTTGGAACGATAAGACCTATTTCAGGAAAAGTTTATCTCTTTGGAAAAGAAGTTTTGAACAATCCTTCTGAAGCTAGAAAGTTTGTAGGATACGTTCCTCAAAGAGATAAAATTGTTAGATATGTTCCACTTAAGGTTATTGATGTAGTTCTTATGGGTCTCGTTTCCAGAAAAGAGATACCAAGGATCGTTACAAGTAACGATGTTAGGCTTTCTTTAGAAGCCCTAGAATATGTGGGTATGAGCAACTATGCTTCAGAGCTTTTTTCAAACCTAAGTGGTGGCCAGCAACAAAGAGTGTTAATAGCAAGAGCATTAGTTTCAAAACCAAAAATATTATTGTTAGATGAGCCGTTCAATGCAGTAGATGCGAATGCTCAAACATTTATTGCAGAACTATTGAACAAGTTGAAAACAGAAAGTAATGTAAGCATATTGCTAGTTTCTCATGATATAAACACAGTTGTTGAGTACATTGATATACTTATGTTTCTTAACAAAAAAATAATTGCTGTAGGAAAACCTCATGAAATATTTAGAGATGACATACTAAGATTAGTGTATGGTAAAGGAGTAAGAGTAATAACTGAGAAAGGAAGGTGCTATGCACTAACAGGTGATACTCATGGTTAACCTAATAGATCCTATGTTTTTAAAGGCGTTACTCGGATTACTCCTTGCCAGTTTAATGGCCCCAATAGGCGCACTAGCCACGCTAAGGGGTGTTTCCTACCTGTCTGCTGAAGTTTCACATGCAGCTCTGGGTGGTGCTTCTTTGGGATTCTTCCTAATATATCTAGGTTTTAGCTTTTCAAATCCATTCTTAAGTGCGCTATTCTTTAGTATAGGCGTTTCTTTGTTCACTGCTTACTTAGGGCGAAGAAGTGGTCCTGAAGCCTCTGGTTCTGCAATAGGTAGTATGTTGGCTTTAAGCATGGCTATATATGCTCTCGTGAGGGGTCTACTTCCTGGAGAGATAAAGGCTATGCTGGACACGTACCTCATAGGAGATGTTCTTTTATTAACCTCTTCGGACTTGGTTCAAATATTCATAGTAGTTTTAGTGAGTTTAGTTACGTTAGCTTTGTTTTACAATGAATTTGTTTATGTGTGCTTCGACTACGATGGTCTAGAAACTATGGGGCTAAATGCAAAGCTTTACGACTATTTGTTGTTTGCTTTACTTGGACTCTCTGGAGTAATAGAAGCAAAAAGTATTGGTGCATTTTTAGTTTTTGCATTTATGATAGCTCCTGCAGGTATTGCAAAAGAAGTAACAAAGAGCGTAGGCTCATTTTTGTTTCTTAGTTTCCTAATAGCTTTTCTTTCTTCCATTATTGGCTTGTTTATTTCTATTTTGTTTAATCTTCCAACAAGTGGTGTAGTCGCAATATTTCCATCAAGCCTTTACTTAATAGTAGTGTTAAAGAAGATGTTTTCCTCAGAAAAGTAGTCTACTTTTTCAGTTTTATGTTTGCCATAACCTTAAGTACATAGTCTTTATCTAGTGATGCCAAGAAATTTCCAAGCCTTGGTCCGTGCTCTTCTCCTAAGAAAATAAGGTATCCTTGCTTAAAGAACTCGCTTGGGTTTAATTCAAACTTCCTTGCTGCTTCATAAAACAATGCCTGAAGTTCCTCTCCGTTCATTTCTTTATTTTTGTATGTTTCGTAAACGTAGTTAAATGCGCGTATGATTTTTTCATCTTTTATGTAGTGCTCTTTGTTTGCTTCTGCAATCCTTAGCTTCCTGTCCGAAAATTCTTCAACCCATTGTTTTGCTAATTTTAGTCTTGTTAGAGTTTTTTGTCTTTCTTCGTCACTAAGGTTGTCTGGAACGATTCCACTCTTTGTTAATCTCTCAAGAGCAACTTCTGGTGGGTAAAACTGTACTATTGTAGCAGCTAACCTATATGGAAGCCGATAAGGCCTTCTGTCTTTAAGTTCTCCAACACAATACCAATAATAGTTTTTTGCTTCTTCAGCTCTTTCACCCCTTCCTTCGTATGCTAATCTCTCTATTTCATCAAACTCATCCACTAGTTTGTAAACTTCCTTCACTGCAATGTCTCTTTGAACTAATGGCTTTTTGACATACATATATCTAACGACTTCTGGTTCAACTATTTTTAGCAAATCTTGAATAGTGTAAACATTTCCTAATCTGCTTGACATTTTTTCTCCATCGACTAAGAAAAATTCGTAAACTAAAGGAATAGGAGGATCAAATTTGTATATTCTTTTAGCAAGCTCCTTTCCAGACTTCCAGGATCCTTCAAAGTGTTCCTTTCCAAAGGGTTCTGCATCTGTATTAAAAATTTTCCAATCAGCAACCCACTCCAGTCTCCAAGGAAGTTTTCCTTTTCGTATATTTACCTTTCCTTTGTGTCCACAACCCTTTATTTCATATTTCCCATGAAGTACTCTTCCAGTGCATTCATACTCTACTTCCATCTTTTCTAAATCTACACCCGTTACCTTAGTTGTTAGTTTTCCGCAGTTTTCGCAAACTGGTACAAGTGCTATGTAATCGTCGGGTATGTTTTGCTGATATTTTTTTAGAACCTCTCTTACAGCATCTTTTTTTCTTATTGTCTCAGCGATAAACCAATCATACTTACCTTCTTTATATAGTTTGCTAACGTAGTAAAGCTCAGGATATACTGAAATTTTTTTTAGACCCTCCATCATTAGATCGGTGAAGTGCTCTGCATATGAATTGTGGCATCCAAACGGATCTAATACCTTAGAAACTGGCTTCCCAACTTCTGGCTCTAAAATTTTTAAAATGTTCTCGTCAGTCTTTACCCACTTACTTTCGTTTTCTTGTAACCTAGCTGGTATTGTTCTTAGTGGGTCCATGTCGTCACTTGTTAAAACAAGTCTAGCTTTACTTCCGTAGTTTTCGATACTTTTTCTTATGAACTCTCCCCTTACTTGGTCGTTCATATTGCCTATGTGCTTTGGTCCAGATGGAGAGGCTCCAGACCTTACAGTAACTATTTCGTGGTTGTGTTTAGTGGCAAATTCTATAGCCTCCCTAGCGACTTTTTTAGCCCAAAATTGTTCTTGAGATTTTGTCATCTGTTACAGAACGTCAAAAAGACTTATTTTAAACTTTTAATCTTTATCCTTTTTCTTACTTTTAAGTCAAGAAAATAAGTTTTTAAATTCCAATTAATTCAATTGTTCTATGCCTCTTGAACTTAAGCAATCAATCTTTGGTCCCGCAGGCTTCCCATTAGAGGGTCCTTCTGGACCTAAAGCAATGAATTTCCTAGCTTCAAAGGGTTTGTTTGCAATGGAGTATCAGGCTGTTAGAAGCGTAAGAGTTTCAAAAAAAGTTGCCAAGGAACTTAAGGTTGCAGCAGAAGAAAATGGTATTACTTTAAGTATTCACGGTCCCTATGCTATAAATTTGTCTTCCGAACAAAAATCAAAGATAAGAGCATCAAAAAGTAGGTTGTTGAAAGCTGCAACTGTAGGAAGCCTAATGGGTGCTTTTCACGTTACGTTTCATCCTGGCTACTACGGCAGAAGAACTAAAGAAGAAACATTTGAGATTCAGCTAACGTCGCTTAAAGATGTTTTGGAAAAGTTAGACCAAAAAGGGTTAAAAATTGAACTGGGGCCCGAAACCACAGGAAAAGATAGTCAGTTTGGAAGCTTAGATGAACTTCTCGAACTTTCAAGTAAGTTACCAGAAATAACAATAACAGTTGACTTCGCTCACATTCACATAAGAGAAGAAAAAAGCAGAATTAAGGGAGAAGACGATTACAGAAAGTTGCTGGATAAGATTGAAAAAAATCTTGGAAAAGAAAAAATGGATGGCCTCTTAGTTCATTTCACAGAAGTAGAACCAACTTCAAAGGGAAGCGGAGAGAAAAAACACCACCCTTTAGGTAGTGGCTATGGCCCAGACTTTAAGCCGTTGGCAAAGATTATTGCAGAAAACGGGTACAAATTTGTTATTATAAGTGAATCTCCAATTCTAGAGAAGGATTCTGTTAAAATGAAAGAAATTTACAGTAATTTCTTAAAATAAGGTTTCTAGTTTCGTCAGTAGCTTCAATAAAGTAAGATTGTTCTAAGAACATTGTGTTACAAGTAACTAAAAGAACAAATAAAAAGTTGAAGCTTGCAGTGAGTTGGTCGTGATGTAAGAAAATAAATGTCCTGAAGGAGCACGCACAATTATAGAAAATTCTTACTGCATTTTAAGGAAAAACTTTAATTAATTCGTATGTAAGCTACTTTAATCGGACCCGTAGCCTAGTATGGATTAGGGCGCCAGCCTTCGGAGCTGGATGTCGGGGGTTCAAATCCCCTCGGGTCCGTATGCACATACTTGTCTATAAAGCTTCTTAACTTAAATTACCCACAAAGACTTATAATCTTCATTCTTCTAATCTTAGTTTAGCTTTCAGTTGTGGAGTCAGATAAAGGATAAGTTTAAGGGAAATGAGGCGAAAGAGAAAGTCGCTAAGTTTTTTATTGAGTACGGTATTTCAATAAAAGAGGACGGAAAACTTTATTTCGGTCCAGTAAAGCTCACTTTTTCTAACGTTTCTTCGGCTATAAATGTGGACCGTAGGGTAGTAAAAGAAACAGCCTTACAGATACTTAAGGATGAAAAGCTTAGACCAATATTTAGGCTTTTAAAACCTGCGGGGCCTTCTTTAGTTGATGTGGCAAATGTTTTAGGGCTTTCTGTCCTAGAAATAAGAGCCGATCCTCATAAGCCAGGAATTGTTTCTGGAGTAACTTCTGTTCTATCAGAAAAGGGGATTGCTATTCGTCAAATTATAGCTGAAGATCCAGAGCTGTTTCCAGATCCGAAACTTTACATCATCACTGAAAGCAAGATACCTGGGGAAGTCATAGAAAAGGCTCTTCAGGTTCCATACGTTCGGGAAGTGTTAGTTAGGAAGGGTTCCAATAGGAATACATAAAAAACGTATTCAGAACAAAAATAGGTTCAAAAAGATTTTTTCTAAAGTATTTCATATCGCAGAAACCATAACCACTAAAGATAGTAGAAGCTAACTTTCTCTTGCTCTTAAGCGCTACCCTTTTTATTTTTATCTCTACTTTGTTTTAGTTGAATCGTTGTTTTTCTTCGAAGTCACTCTCGATATCCAATCCAAATAGTCCCAAGAGCCTCCCGAAATTGGTAATGCTATAATCTTCTTAGGTTTATAGTTTGAAATTGAAGTTATGAAGTCTACCAGTTTTGGCAACAAAGTCTCGTCCGTTTCTGCGAGCAAGAGGTTTTGGTTACTTTCTACAAGTTCCCCTTTCTCCCCCCTTGTTATGGACTTCACTTCATTTATTATCGACACACTTACTACCATATCATTTGAGATCAACTGACTTGCTATTATCTTTGCTGTTGACTCAGTTTCGCATGATACTAGAACTACTGTCTTTACCATTGCTGCGTAGCAACTTCTTAGTATTTTTAAATCTTTCGTTTAGGCTAAGGTGCTCTGTTAACTTAGATTGTTAAAAACATTGGTGCTTATAAGTAAGCTGAAACATTAAAGATAAATCATGCCCAGATGGTTCTTATGAGTTGCATTCTTACTTCTAGTAAGACTAGGAGCTTCAACCTAAGTTAGAATGTCACATTCCTTAAGGAAGTTTTTAGTTTTTGGATATAAAAATCTTTAAAAATCATCCAGATTCTTCTTTGCAAAGCATTGCCTGTGACAAGAAAACAAACAACCCAGATAGTCTCTTATACTGTTAGTTTCTTAGTTTCCCTATTGGTAGCAGTAACTACCCCAATAGTTCCAATATTGGCAATGGTCTTTAACGCATCTCAGTTTGAATTAGGCCTCATCGTTGGTTCTGCATCTTTGGTTTATGTTCCAACTACATTGTTTGCTGGAAACCTCTCTGATATGTTTGGGAGGAAACGAGTAATTGAATTAAGCTTAATTCTCTACTCAATAGCTTTGTTAACCTATTATTTTTCCTCCTCTTGGTATTTTTTGCTCTTTGGAAAGTTGCTAGAAGGTTTTTCATTGGCTATGCTATGGTCTCCAATAGAAGCACTTATTTCAAATACTTCCGAAGATCAAACTAAAGCAAACTCTATCTTTGGCATTTCTTGGAGCTTAGGTTCTGTTCTTGGAAGCTTCATAAGTTGGTTCTTTTTAGACTTCCTTGGAAAAAAGTTAGCTTTTTTAACTAACTTTTTTACCGTCATTTTATGTTTATCACTTTTCTTCCTATTTTCAGAAGACGAATCTAGAGTAGAAAAGACTCCTCAAACAATTAACTTTAAGTTAAACGTATTTCAAGAGCTAAATCTGATAGTTCCTTCGTTTATGTACTCCTTTACTCAAGGTGTCGTCACTTCATTCTATCCTGCTTTCGTGAATCTTTTAACATTGAGCAACAAACTTATCATCGTTAGCTTCACGATTATGATGCTTACAAGAACTTTTACATTTTATCTTCTTGGTAAACTTGATAAGACAATAAATAAAAAAATAGGTAACATATTTTGCTTATCTATACTCTTGCTTCCCTTTGGAGCAAATACTCTTTACGTTGCGGTGGTTTCTTCACTCTTAGGATTCGGTTTAGGAATATTGTATTATTCAGGTCTGAAAGAAGCATTAAACAAAGATTCGTTAAACAAGGGAAAGTTTACTGGCTTATTTGAAGGCACTATTGGTATGGGTTATCTCGTCAGCTCTTTCTTAGGTGGCATAGTTGCAGAAATTAACATCTCATATCCATATTTATTGTCTTTCCTCGTAAGCATCATAGCTATGTTAATTTAATATTTTTTACAATAAAAACTAAATTTCTCACTTAAATAAAAGGAGACTTGGAACTTAGTATTTTTTATACTTTTCATAATCGTTGCTTCTAAAGCATTACTACTTGTTCATTAGCTCTTCTACTTTTGCTGATATTTCAAACAAGTTTTTTATAGTGATCGAGCTTTCCAAGTCTTTATCTAGAAAACTTATACCTTCGTCTAAGCTTTTACTTAGTTTTGGGTCCATGGGTACTTTTCCTAAAAAGTTTATGTTAAGTTCTTCAGCTATTTCTTCTCCAGCCTTACCTGGAAATGTTTCAATAAATGTTCCACATTTTGGACAAGTAATCCCACTCATATTCTCTACAACTCCTATTATTGGAATGTTGAGCTCTCTAGCAAATGAAATTGCCTTTTTGACTACAAATTTAGAGACTTGAGAAGGAATTGTTACAATAATTGCACCATCTATATTCCCTTGTAAAGTTTGAGCAACAGTAAGTGCTTCATCTCCTGTTCCTGGTGGTAAGTCTATGATTAAAAAGTCTAGTTCTCCCCATTCAACTTGAGATAAAAATTGAGTGATTGCTTTAGATTTTAGCGGTCCTCTCCAAATCACAGGCGTCTCTTCTGACCTTAGGAAAAAATCTATTGACATAACTTTTATACCCTGCTCACTTTCAATTGGAAAAATTGTTTCACCCGAGACTACTGGCTTTCTCCCTCTTAAGTTTAGCATTTTTGGAATGCTTGGACCTGTTATGTCTGCGTCAAGTAGTCCAACTAGTCCTCTGTGCTTCTCTTTAGCTAAAGCTAGAGAAAGCATCAGCGAAACCATACTTTTTCCAACCCCCCCTTTTCCGCTTAAGACTGCTATTTTGTGTTTTATTTTTCCAAGTTTTTCTCTTATCTTTGAGTTTTCAAGGTTTACGCCTACTTTACTCATAACTAGGTTATAAACTCTCCATTATTTATTTCTTTTCTTTGAAAGTTCTTTTTTAGGTAAGGCCTTACTTATTACTTGTTTAGACTTAAAGCTTAAAAAACATCAACCTAGCAAGAAGGGAATAAGAATTCATGAACCTAAGTAAAAATCCAAAGCCTAAGCTAGAAGAGAAGAGGTGGAGTAATAAGCTTGAGCTTGAAACAATAAATTCTTGGCATGAAAAAAAGTTGTTTAGGTTCAGTAAGGATAAAGAAGGAGAAATTTATTCGATAGATACACCACCTCCCTACCTTTCAGGTCGTTGGCATGTTGGCGGCGCAGCTCACTATGTGCAACAAGACATGATTGCACGCTACAAAAAATTAAAGGGTTACAACGTACTTTTCTCATTTGGAGCTGACAGAAATGGCTTACCTATAGAAGTAATGGTTGAAAGAAAAGAAAACGTACGAGCAAAGGATGTTCCAAGAGAAAAGTTTTTAGAGTTGTGCAAGTCTTACTTAGATTCAATTGAAAAAGAAGTTTTAAACCAGATAAAGCTTCTTGGAATGTCTATTGATCTAGAAAACATTTACAGAACAGATTCACCAGAATATAGAGCAATAACACAAGCAACTTTTATAAAACTCTGGAATGACGGCTTAATATATGAAGATTACAAACCAGCTAATTGGTGCCCTAGATGTGGTACTACGTTGGCTGATGCAGAAATAGAGTACGAAGAACTTCCAACCGAACTTCTATACATTAAATTTAAGGTTAAAGAAACCAATGAGGATATAGTTATAGCTACAACTAGGCCAGAATTACTACCTGCTTGCTCAGCAGTTATATATAATCCTGAGGATAAGAGATACAAAAGACTTAATGGATTAACCGCTATAACTCCAGTTTTTAATAACGAAGTTAAGATCATTCCTCATCCTTCAGCTGACATGAGCTTTGGGACAGGAATCGTTATGATCTGTAGCTACGGAGATTCTTCAGACGTTCGCCTATTTAGAGAATTAAAACTAACTCCTAAGATTTGCATTAACGAAGATGGTACTATGAACAAAAACTCTGGTCCACTTGAAGGACTTTCTGTAAAGGAAGCTAGAGAAAAGATAAAAGAAATTTTAAAAGAAAAAGGACTTCTTATAAAAACTGAAAAAACTATTCATAGGACTCCTACGTGCTGGAGGTGCCATACTCCAATAGAAATTATTGTAACAAAGGAATTCTACCTAAAACAAGTAGAATTTAAGAATGAGTTAAAGAAAATTTCAGACCAAATAGAATTTTATCCTCCTCAGTTTAGAAAGAATTTATACGACTGGATAGATAGTGTTAGCGAAGACTGGCCAATCTCGAGACGAAGGTATTATGCAACTGAAATTCCGGTTTGGTACTGTAAGGTTTGTGGTGAGCCTTACGTTCCTCCCCCTGGAAGGTACTATCAGCCTTGGAAGGAGAACCCTCCAGCTAGTGCTCGGTGCAAAAAATGCGGATCAAAGGAATTCATAGGTGAAACAAGAGTTTTAGATACTTGGATGGATTCAAGCATCTCTCAGCTTTTCATAATAGGTTATGGGAGAGATGAAGACCTATTTAAAAAGGCTAGACCTGCAAACTTAAGACCTCAGGGTTACGAAATAATAAGAACTTGGCTGTACTACTCAATTTTAAGGACCTACTTATTGTTGAAAGATAGAGCCTTCAGGCAAGTTAGAATTAGCGGTATGGGTGTA
>JAAOZO010000096.1 GCA_011605715.1 Nitrososphaerota archaeon
ACTTAGGCCAAGGGTTACCAGGTAAAGAGCGTAGAGAACTAAAGAAAAGTTGGTTCTCTGCCTCTTGAAGTTTAGTTCGAATACTTTGAGCATAAGAAAAGGTAATCCTTGGCCTAGAAAAACCTTAAGTTAACAGAGCACCTAACTTCAATCACAAACTTTATAAAGCGGAAGAAAATGGGCATGCTAAAGTTAAATGTTAAAGACTTCGTATGGAGGTGGCGCTAGCTGAAGGCAAAAAGCACGTCTGATTTCAAAAATCTTTCAATTGAAGAAACTATGAAACTGTTAGGTACTACTGAAAAAGGCATTTCTGAATCCGAAGCAAAAAGACGTCTTGAAGTGTTTGGGTATAATGAAGTGGTAGAGAAAAAGAGAAATCCCGTCGTTGACTTTCTACTTCGTTTTTGGGGGCCTATGCCATGGTTACTTGAACTAGCTGCAGTACTTTCGCTCTTGTTGGGACACTATATAGAAGGAATTATAATATTCGTGCTACTAACGATTAACGCAGTTATAGGCCATTGGCACGCTCGTGGTTCACAAAAGGCAGTTGAGCTTTTAAAGAAAAAGCTAGCCATAAAAGCAAAGGTTCTAAGGGATGGCGCTTGGACAATAAAAGAGGCTAGAGAAGTAGTGCCTGGTGACGTCATCTCTGTTAGACTTGGAGACATAGTACCTGCAGATGCTAAGATTATAAGTGGTGAACTTTCTGTTGACCAATCTGCATTAACTGGAGAATCTCTTCCTGTTGACGTTCATGAGTCTGATGTTGTTTATTCTGGCTCAATAGTGAGGCGCGGCGAAGCAATATGTGTTGTTGTTAATACTGGAGCAAACACATACTTCGGTAAAACAACTGAACTAGTTAAAATAGCTAAGCCAAAATCGCATCAAGAAGAAATAATGATGGCTGTAATTAAGTACATGATGTATTTTGGTGTTGCGGCGTCGCTCCTAGTTTCTTCTTATGCTTTGCTTATTAATGTAGATTTGCTAACAGTATTAACTTTTATTGTGACTTTTCTTATGGGTGCAGTCCCAGTAGCGCTTCCTGCAGTATTAACTATAATTCAAGCTGTTGGAGCTGTAGAGCTTGCTAAAAAAGGAGCTCTTGTAACTAGGCTTGATTCAATCGAAGATGCGGCCTCAATAGACATTCTATGCCTTGATAAAACTGGCACGATAACTCAAAACAAGTTATCTGTTGTTGATGTTGTACCTTTCTATGAATACAAAAAAGAAGAAGTTATAGCTCTTGCGGCTCTAGCATCAAGAGAGGAAAGTCTCGACTTAATAGACCTCGCGGTAATCTCTTATGCTAAAGATCTTAAAGTTGACCTCAGCAAGTACAAACAAGTTTCCTATAAGCCATTCGATCCCTCTACGAAGAGAACAGAAGCCATCGTCAAAGTAAGCGAAGATCAGTTTAAGGTAGTTAAAGGAGCACCCCAAGTTATCATGTCGTTGTGTGAAGATGTAGATAAAAAAACTATAGATTCAGCAAACAAAATGATAGAAGAGTTCTCGCGTAAAGGCTATAGAGCAATAGCTGTTGCTAAGTCGGAAGAGAACAACAACGATAATCTTAAACTTGTAGGCCTATTGTCGCTGGCCGATCCTCCTAGACCTGATTCGAAAAGTATGATAGAAGAAATAAAAAAGCTCGAAGTAAAACCAGTCATGTTAACTGGTGACAACATTGCTATAGCCAAAGAAATAGCACGTCAGGTGGGAATTGGCGATAAAATTGTAAGACTACCTGACCTCGAAGGCTTAAGTGAAGCGGAACAAGAAAAAATAGTTGAAGAAGCAGATGGGTTTGCTGAGATATATCCTGAGGACAAATACAAGATAGTTAAACTTTTTCAGTCTAAGGGTCATATGGTTGGAATGACTGGCGATGGTGTTAATGATGCTCCTGCGCTGAAGCAAGCTGAAATGGGTATTGCCGTGAGTAACTCAACTGATGTAGCTAAAGCTTCTGCAAGTGTAGTCTTAACTGAGCCTGGAATGGGTGTAATAGTTGACCTAATTAAAGTAAGTCGACAAACATATCAGCGTGCACTCTCATGGGTAATCAACAAGGTTACAAAGGTCATAGAGTTTGTTTCTGTGTTGACTCTAAGCTTTTTCTGGCTACACAATCTTGTACTTTCCCTTCTTGGCATGTCCTTACTTGTATTTGCAAATGACTTTGTAACAATGTCACTGGCAACAGATAACGTTGAGCATACAAAAAGTCCTAACAAATGGAATGTGAAAAACATTACACTAGCATCATTAGTTCCCGCTGCATTTTTAGTTTTGGAAGGCATGCTTGTAATATTCACAGGAGTCCAGTATTTCCATTTAAATATGGAACACCTTCGTAGTTTAGTACTACTAAATCTTGTATTTAATAGTCAGTTTAGAGTATTAATCATAAGGGAGCGAAGACACTTTTGGTCTTCACGTCCAGGTAGAGAGTTGCTTATTACAAGTACGGCAACTATAATTGGATTCATGATACTTGGAGCCTTTGGCATCTTCATTTATCCGTTAACAGTATACGAAATATTGGTCATCTTAGGATATTCGATGTTCTTTACACTTCTCATTGATTTTCCAAAGTACTATGTGTTTAGAAAGTTTGGGCTATAGCTTAAAGTTAATCTCTTTAAGAATGTGTCGTGTTAATAGTCTCTAAATTGGAGACTCTCCTGACTATAGTGAGAATGTCAAAAGAACCCACTAAAGTTCGATGTAAGCAGTAGTCAACTTGGTAAGGCGAGGCTATGTGCTCGCAACTATGAATAAGAAAAACTTATAAGAATATTCTTTTGGGAATATTCCATGAGGAATACAAATGAAGAGATTGTAATAAGTAGAAGAGAAGAGGAAGCTATAAGGAGTCTCAAAGGTTGGATACTAGTCTATGGAAGACGGAAAACTGGGAAAACCTTCCTGCTGAGGAGATTGTTTGCCCAATCTCACTATTTCATAATAACAAGGTCTAGTGGGGTTTTGGTTGAAGATGAGAACGAACTTTCTTACGTTGGTCTCGAGGAAGCGATTGGGCTTATCAGAAGGCTACTGGAAGAGAAAGAAGTTGTCATATTGGATGAGTTTCAAAGACTACCAGATAGCTATTGGGAAGCTTTAGCTTTACAGCATCCAAATGGAAAGCTAATTTTAAGTGGCTCAAGCTTTGGAATTTTAAAAAAGGTTTTTGAAAAGAAAAGCCCCCTACTTGGTTTGTTTTCTCCATTTAAGATGGACTTGATAAGCTACTCTGATGCTATCCTTTCCCTTAGAAAAGTCTGCCCTTCTTTAAAGGATGCCTTACTTTGGGGATTAATAGTTCGTGATCCTTGGGTAATTCCAATGGTCTCCCTTAATAGGAACGTAGTTTCTGAGATTTGCAACAAGGCTTACTACTTTCTTGTATCTGCTTCAGGACTAATTGGAGAAGTTTTTGAAGAAGAAGAAAGAGCTTTAACTAAAGTTTACGACGCTGTTATCAGGCTTGTTGGAGAAGGTCTGTGGAAATCGACAGAAATTTCAGGAATTCTAACTTCTAATAACTTAATCTCAGGAGGTCTCCCTACTGTAACTGGACTACTTGAAAGGTTGGTTGGAATGGGAATTTTAGAAAAAATTACGTTGTGGAAGACTAGAGGCTCAAGACATTACTTCAAACACAGGTCTCCTCTGCTGTCAATAGTTTACTACCTTGATCAAAAACTAAACATCACCGAAGTAGCTTATAGAAAAGTTGATCAAAACTTAGTTTTAAGTGCTATCGGCAAAGAGTTCCAATTTAGTTTGGGAGAAATGCTTGCTGAGTACCTGGGGGGGCGAAGGAGCTATACCATACTGCCAGACGGAAAAGGAGATATAGACATAGTAATCCTAGACTCAAGAGGCAAAACACCGATAATAGGGTATGAAGTAAAGATAGGCGAAATTGATGAAAATGAAGCTAAAAAATCTGTAGAATTAATTCATTCCTTTGGAATTCCAAGAGCTGGACTCATAAGTGCAACCAAAAAACCTCCAAAGGTCCCAGGTTCTTATGAGGAGTTTGGTCCAGAAGAATTAATGAATATAGCAAAAACAATTGGAAGCAAAAAGCTTTAGCATAAGGATTCAGCTCTGGTTTGAAACAAAGCTTTTTAAGTCTCATTAAGAAATAAAATTATGTGAGCGAAGAAAAAGTAGATGAGCTTGATATTCAAATACTAAAGGAGTACATGAAGGATTCGAGAGTTTCATTTAGAAAGATAGCAGAGAAGCTTAAGGTTTCTGCCGGAACTGTGTTAGCAAGAACAAAGAAGCTTGAGAAAATGGGCGTCATAAAGAGCTATACAATCGAAGTAGATTATAGAAAGCTAGGCTATTCAGTTACTGCTGTCACTGAGATAACAGTTTCTGGAGGAAAATTACTTGAAGTTGAGAGCCAAATAGCAAGCATACCGAACACTTTTATCGTTTACGACATAACTGGAGAGAACGACGTCGTAGTCATAAGTAAGTTTAGGTCAACAGAGGAACTAAGTAGGTTCACTAAGTCTTTACTTTCTATACCAAACGTAGTAAGGACAAACACTCACGTAGTTTTAACGCCTATAAAGGAAAGCCTGAATATTGCTTTATGAAAATGTGAAGAAAAGTTGTCTTTTTATGTACAATTGTGCAAATAAATTCAAATTTACGGTACTTATAAGCAAAAGATTTAAATAGGGGTATGCTTGTTTGTTGGCATGCTACAGGATGAAGAACTAAGCGCCAGAGTCCTTGAAAAAATAAAAAAGGAGAACATTAGGTTCTTAGACCTTCAATTTACGGACCTTCTTGGAAGGCTCCAGCATGTTACAATCTCAACCTCCAACTTGAAACAAGAAAGCTTAGTGGAAGGCATTCCAAAGCTTGATGGCTCTTCAATAAGAGGCTTTACAGAAATTCATGAGTCTGATATGGTTTTAATGCCTGATCTAAGTACTTTTTCTATTGTTCCATGGTACGATGGTAACTATAAGGTTGCTCGACTAATATGTAACGTCGATATGGGCTTTGGGAAAGGAAACTTTTCAAGAGATCCAAGATATATAGCTCAAAAAGCAGAAGATTATGTAAGAAGTTTAGGTTTTGATACCTCATATTGGGGTCCAGAGGTTGAATTCTTCGTGTTCGATAAGGTTTCTTTGGATGTTCTTTCTCCTTTTAAGGGGCAATCTTACTCAATAACTTCGAAAGAGGCACCATGGTCGAAAGAAGATGGCGGTTACTTAATTAGGTTCAAGGAAGGTTACTTTCCAGTACCTCCTCAGGATACGTTAATGGATTACAGAAACGAAGTTGTTATTACTTTAGAGAACGATTTTGGCATACCTTGCGAGGCTCATCACCACGAAGTAGCTACTGCAGGCCAATGTGAAATTGATATGGTGCGCGATAACTTAACTAAGATGGCTGACAACGTTGTAACCTTAAAATATGTTGCAAAGAATATAGCGTACAGAAGAAATCAGGTTGCAACTTTCTTGCCAAAGCCAATTTATGGCGACAATGGTAGCGGTATGCATGTACATGTTAGTTTGTGGGGAAAAGATTTATCAGATCCAACTCCATATTTGGAAACAGTTCAACTTTCAAACCTTTTCTTTGATGCTTCAGACGAGTATGCAGAGCTTAGTCAGCTTGGAAGATACTTTGTTGGAGGTTTGCTTGATCACAGTCGTGCGCTTTCAGCAATAGTTGCTCCAACCACTAATTCTTACAGAAGGCTTGTAGCTGGTTATGAGGCTCCAATTTATATAGCTTGGAGCAAGAGTAATAGGTCTGCAAATGTTCGAATTCCAGTCTACGAAAAAGGAGAAAAGAATGCTGGCAAAAAAAGAGTTGAGTTTAGAACTCCAGATCCTTCATGTAATCCTTACCTTTGCTTTGCAAGCATAGTAGCTGCAGGATTAGATGGCATAAAGAAGAAGATCGACCCAGGAGACCCCGTAGATGAAAACATTTATTCTATAACCCCAGAAAGAAAGAAACAGCTTGGAATAAAAGAGCTACCAACAAGTCTAAGAGAAGCTGTTGAAGCATTAAAAAGTGATTCAGATTTCTTAAAACCAATATTTACTGATGACTTAATTGATGCTTTAGCCGAACTTGAAGTGTCTCAATATAAGCAAGTTTCATCGCTTCCGCATCCATATGAGTTCTACCTCTACTTGGACATCTAATCTAAGTTCTTATTTCTTAATTATCTATAACCCTAAATTAGGGCATCTAAACTAATAAAAAAAGCTTTAATTTGTTGTTTACTCCTTTTCTATGTTAAGTAATAACGTTTGGAAATTTGCTATACTCTAAAAGATACTCTGGTATCTCATTCGAGGTAACGATGTCTCTATACAAGTATGCACTAGGTCTTGGAACTCTTTTCTTAGTACTCATGTCGACGTATATTAGCCCAAACCTCTTGCTAAATCCTGAAACCCATTCCAAGTTATCTATTAAACTCCAGTGTAAGTATCCTATAACTTTTAGCCCATCTTCTTCTATGGCCTTGCTTACTTGATAAAGGTGAGAAACAATGTACAATGCTCTATGTCTATCTTTTTTATCCGCTACTCCATTCTCAGTTATCATAAGTGGTTTTTCGTA
>JAAOZO010000207.1 GCA_011605715.1 Nitrososphaerota archaeon
ACTTGGAGGGTGAACTACAATGAGGGGAAAAGCTGTTAAACTAGGAGACCACATTAACACAGACTTTGTTATTTCTGGAAAGTACAAGTTTAAAACTCAAGACATAAAAGAGCTTTCGAAGCATATCTTTGAAGACTTAGACCCAACTCTTTCACAAAGAATAAAAAGTGGTACAATGGTCGTTGCCGGAAGAAACTTTGGTTATGGCTCAAGCAGGGAGCATGCTCCACGAGTTATAAAAGAAGTTGGAGTAAGCGCAGTTATCGCAAAGTCCTTTGCTAGAATCTTCTTTAGGAATGCGATAAACATAGGTCTTCCCGTTATTGTAGCTTCTGAGAGTTTCATCGATTCAACGAACGAAGGTGATGAAGTTAGTCTAGACTTAGAAAAAGGGGCCATAAAAAATGAAACAAAGAATATTGAGGAGACATTCAAACCATATCCTTCTTTCATAAGCGTTGTTATGCGTGAGGGTGGTATTGTAAGTTACTTTAAGAAGTATGGTGCGTTACCATGGGATACAAGATAGCATTAATAAGAGGAGATGGTGTAGGCCCAGAAGTAGTTTCTTCAGCGGTACAAGTCTTAAGCGAAATTGGCTTTTATGCAGATTACGTTGAAATAAGGGCAGGTCTTTCCTTGTTTAAAGAAATGGGAAAGCCGCTTGAAGAAGTAGAACTAAGTAAAATTAAAGAGTGTGATGCCGCTTTAAAAGGTCCAATTGCGACATTACTAGGTCCTGGAACTTACACAAGCGTAAACGTACTATTAAGAAAGTACTTCAACTTATACGTAAACTTTAGGCCATTCGAAAACCTGGTAAACGAGAAGTATCCTTACTTTAACTTTATTATATTTCGTGAAAACACTGAAGAACTTTATACAGGAGCTGAGTGGAATTTTGGCGAGGCTTCAGTCGCGCTAAGAGTGATTACAAAGAAAGCAACTCAAAAAATAGTAAGCTATTCCTTTAACTACGCTTTAAAAAACGATAGAAAAAGAGTAACTGTTGTGCATAAGGCTAACATTCTGAAAGAAACTGATGGATTGTTTAGAGATACTTTCTTTGAAGAAAGTAAGAAGTATCCTCTTCAGGCTGACGAAATAATTGTTGACTCTGCTGCTTATCAACTAGTTAAGAATCCTGAACAATTTGACGTTCTAGTTACTCCAAACTTGTATGGCGATATTCTCTCAGACTTAGCAGCAGGCTTAGTTGGAAGCTTAGGTTTATGTGGCTCTGCAAACATTGGAGACAAGTATGCAATATTTGAGCCTGTTCATGGAGTTGCCTGGGATATTGCTGGAAAAGGTATTGCAAACCCAATTGGCGCAATTCTTTCATCTTCTTACTTGCTTGATTGGCTTAGTGAAAAACACAACGACAAAAGGTTGGCTAAGTACTCAAAAGTTATAAGCTTAGCTGTAAAAAATGTACTAAAGTTAAAGAAATTTACAAAAGAGCTTGGAGGTAACCTAACAACAGAAGACTTAACAAAACTTATAATTACCGAAACGAAGAAGGTGGAGGCGATATTCTAGAGATGGTAAACGTGGGAATAGTTGGAGCTTCTGGATATACTGGGGGCGAACTTTTAAGGCTTCTAGTGAGTAGGCAAGATATCTCAGTTACGCTTGCAACTTCAAGAAAGAATAATGGTGAGTATGTATTCAGGGTTCATCCTAACTTAAAGTCAATAACTACTTTAAAGTTTTCTAATCCAAGTATAGATAACATCGCAAGAAGTTGTGATTATGTCTTCCTAGCAGTTCCCCATGGTTCTGCTGTAAATTTAGTTCCAAAGTTACTCGAAGTTGGACTTAAAGTTATAGATTTAAGCGCAGATTTTAGGCTAAAAGATCCTAAAGACTATGAAAAGTGGTATGGCTTTAAACACCCATTTCCTGACTTACTAGAAAAGGCAGTTTATGGGCTCCCAGAGCTTCACTTCGATGAAATAAGGAAAGCAAATCTAGTTGCAAATCCTGGTTGTACTTCAACAGCAACAATTCTTTCTTTAGCGCCTCTTGTAAAAAACAACTTAATAGATACTGAGAAAATAATTGTAGACATAAAAATAGGCTCTTCTGGTGTTGGCGGAAGTCCTTCAATTTTCTCTCATCACCCCGAAAGAACCTACGTAGTTAGACCTTACCAAGTAGTTTCACACAGGCATACTGCTGAAATTGAGCAAGAACTTAGGATAATTAGTAATAAGAAGGTAAAGATTGGCATGACGCCACATGCTGTTGACATAGTTAGAGGGATCTTGTCAACTAGCTATGGCTTCACTAACGAAAGAGTGCAACTGAGCCAAATCTGGCATGCATACAGGGAAGCTTACAACGGAAGGAAATTCGTAAGGTTCGTTAAGGACCAGCAGGGACTTGAGAAGCTTCCCGATCCAAAGTATGTAATTGGCTCCAACTTTTGCGACATTGGTTTTGAGCTTGATGAAAGGTTTGGAAGAATAGTTGCGTTTTCTGCAATAGATAACCTCATGAAGGGCGCATCTGGCCAAGCTGTACAAAACTTAAACATAATGCTTGGATTAGATGAAACAACTGGCCTACTAACGCCTTCTTTACATCCTGTTTAAGGTGAGCTAAAGCTGATAGTAGTAAAGGTTGGAGGAGAATCTCTAAAGTTCTTTGAACAATACATTGTTCAAGACATAAAAGAATTAGTTAAACAAGAAGAAGTAATTTTAGTACACGGAGGTGGCGACATTGTAACAGAGGTTGCAAGAAAGCTAGGGAAAGAGCAAAAGTTCGTAGTTTCGCCTGAAGGCATTAAGAGTAGGTACACTGACGAAGAAGATATTAGGATTTTCACAATGGTTATGGCTGGACTTATAAATAAAGACCTAGTCAGAACTTTAATAAAAAATGGAGTTAATGCTGTTGGTCTTTCTGGTGTAGATTCAAGTTGTATCGTTGCTGAAAGAAAAAAGA
>JAAOZO010000198.1 GCA_011605715.1 Nitrososphaerota archaeon
GTTGGGGATCCAACGACGTTATCAACGAACCAATTTATGTTCCACAATGTGTCGTGGTCTGCTCTTACGCCTTCTGGGATCATTACTGTTCCGTTCTGAGCTTTTATTGGACCTATGAATGGGTCAAATGGAACAGTCTCTTCGCTCATTTGTTTTAACCTCGTAAAGATTAAATCATATACGCTAATTTTTCCTAAGATTGGATCTTGAACAAACTTACTTTTTAAATTGTCTGAAAACTTTGGATTTATTGGCATTCCAAACTTTGCTCCTAGTTCAACAGCTCTCTCCTTCAGCATCCACCAATAGTCAACGTTCTCCAAATTCGTACTGTTGTAAATTCCTTCTTTTATTTTCATTAGAATGTCGGCATAGATTACTCCCCAGTTGACTAATTCTCCACTAACTACTACGTCAGGTCCGTAATCATACATTGGACTATAATGACTAAATACATAAATTTGCTTACCAGTAGTTTTGTACTGTTCTTCGGCAAATTGAATTATTGCTGGAGAATCTTCGGTATAAGCTATAGCATCTACACCTTCGCTAACTAATGCTTGTGCAGCTTGTCTCGCTCCATCTGGATTGTACCATGCCAAGAGCCACCTCACGTAAACTTTAGCGTTAGGATTAACAGCTTTTACTCCAAGAGCAAAAGCATTTATGTGCCTTATTACTTCAGGCGTAGGGTATGCTCCAACATAACCAATTTTGTCTGTCTTCGTTAAAGCCCCAGCCATAAGGCCATTAAGGTAGTACAACTGGTAAAGCTCTGCAAAGTATGTTCCCAGGTTTGGGGCTCTTTTATAGCCACTACAATGGAAAAACAGTACGTTTGGATACTTTTTAGCTTCTTCCACAGTTGGATCCATGAAATCAAAACTTGTTGTAAAAACAACATTTACTTTCTTTTGAGTTATTAGGCTATCTATAACTGCAGGAGCATCGGCAGCAGAAACACTTTCAACATAGAATGTTTCTAACCAAGGAAATAGGTTCTGAACATACCTTCTGCCAACGTCATGTGCATTTGACCATCCATAGTCTCCAATGGGTCCAACATAAATGAACGCTGCTCTTATTTTCTGTGCTTGCACTAAAGCTGTTAAGTTTTGAACTACTGATGTTAAGTTTTGGTATTTTTGCTGAAGACTCTCGTAGTCACTTTTTGGTACCACTGAAGTTGCTAAGTTTTGGTATTGCTGCTGAAGACTCTTGTAGTCGCTTTCTGGTACTTTTCCCAATCCTCCTAAAAAGTAACCTGCAATTAGGGCTACTATTATTCCTGCTGCGAGAACTATAGTTAATGTGCTATAACCTTTTTTATTTTTTATTCTTTCGTTCATGTAAAACAGAAGTCATAACCTCTTATTAAGCG
Source organism: Nitrososphaerota archaeon (assembly GCA_011605715.1). Lineage (GTDB taxonomy): Archaea > Thermoproteota > EX4484-205 > EX4484-205 > JAAOZO01 > JAAOZO01. The sequence continues at coordinate 1,382 of JAAOZO010000198.1, forward strand.
TTTGAGCCACAAATAGCTCAAAATTTACAAGAATGTGTAAATAACTTTGATAGGTGAATCTACCGTTACTCCTTCTTGAAGCTTAAGACGCCGAAACTAAAATTATCGGTGTCATTTAAAAATTAATATAAGACCAACATTTAAATTTTAGCAAATAGCTTTAAAGCTCAAAGAATGACCTCACTGAAAGCGATTTTAGTTTTTATCCTCTTGTGCACTTCGATCTTAAGCTTAACCTACTACAACTCTTTTCGAGTTTCTCCACAGCAATTCCTTTACCACAACCCTATAATAATTTATGGTGATACTCAATTTACGTTTGAAAATGGGATTTCAGGAGGAAGCGGAACTGAAAGTGACCCATTCATTATCGAAGGAAAAAGAATTCTGTCTTATGACACTGTAGCGATTTACATAGCAAACACTACAAAACATTGCATTATACGAAACAACTATATAGAAGGAAAAAGAACTAACTTCGCTATACTGATTAGAAATGCGGGAAATGTTACAATTCAAAACAATATAATCTTTAATAATTCTGCTGGAGTTAAAATAGAGAATTCAAAGAATATTGCGATAAACAATAATAATTTCATAGATAACAACTATGGAATATACTTGTTCAATTCTAGTGACGTTACTGTTCGTGGTAACAAAATCGTTAAAGGAAAAGAAATAGAAAACAATAAAGATGGAGTGTTTTTATATCTTTCTAGAAGGATAAGCGTTGAAGAGAATAACATAACTAACAACGATTATGGTGTTTGGATCGGGCTATCAAGTGATTGCTCTTTAAACAATAACTTTGTTCAAGAAAGCAAAAAAGATGGAATTGCCATATACTACTCAATAAACATGAAAGTACAAAGGAATGAAATAGTAAAAAACATGGAATCTGGGATAAGAATATTTACATTCAGCAAAAATGTATTTGTATCTGAGAACAATGTTTCGAACAACATTTATGGAATCTACATAACTGGATCAAGCAACAACGTTATCTTTAACAACTTCTTTAGAAATAGCGTAAATTACTTAACTTACGAAAGTACAAGTTCATGGAATACGAGCAAAACAAATCAAAAGAACATCGTAGGAGGAAGCTACATAGGAGGAAACTTTTGGAGTGACTACAATGGCAAAGATTTAGATGGTGATGGCATTGGCGACACAAACGTACCTTATGGGCCTGGAGATTACCTTCCTTTAGTTGTTGACGTCGAACCTCCTGAAACTAGTCTTGCAATAGAAGGGCCCTTTGTTATAAAAAATTCAGTTGCATACATTGGGAATAATTCTAAACTTTACTTGACAGCTACAGACAAAAGAAGTGCAATAAAATCAACATACTTTAGCATTGACAATAAAAGTTGGCAACAGTATGAACACGCAATCAGTAGTAAAGATCTTCCTAGCAATGAGCATGATCTTAGTTTTTACAGCATTGATGTAAGTAACAACGTTGAACCAATAAGGAAGGTCAAAATTTTTATCGACGATCTTCCCCCTGTTATTCATCCTCTGAATGTTTTAAGCGGCAAAATTTTTACTAGGAAAGAATCAAACGGTGTTTTATTTCTTGTTAACGTGACTGAAATTGGAGTAGGCATAAGTAAAGTATTGCTGAACCTCAACAACAGAACTTATGGTATGGAAAATAAGAATAACACGCTGTATTCAACAATCTTAAATTTAACAGAAGGTAACTATACATGGTTTGTAGTAGCTGAGGATGAGTTAAACAATACTTCAACTTCAAAAATTTTTAGCTTCACGTTACTCTTCGACGAAGAACCTCCAAAAGTACTAGAACTAAATTTTGAGCCACACTTTCCACTTGAGGGTGATAATATAAGGGTTACCGCAAGCGTAGTCGATGAAAAGTCTGGAGTAAAAGTAGTCAAGTTGCTTTATACTACTAATGAGAAAAACAGCTGGAACGAAATCAGTATGAATTTTTCTTCAGGTACAACTTACGAAGCTGCAATCCCACCGCAAAAGTTTCTTTCGAAATTATCTTTTTACGTAGAAGCTGAAGATAAAGTTGGAAATACTTTTAAAAGTCCACCTGTAACATTAACGATATTACCTTCACTTATAGTTATAGCAGCAGTAGTCTTCTTATTCTTGGTTATAATTTCTTTGTCTTTCTTGGTGTGGAAATTAGTCTTACATAGAGAACCCAGTTATGAGCTTTAAGTGCCGTGATGCACTAAAATCTTAGCTGTGACTATTTTGATCTGCCTATTTTTAAACTGTTGATAACAGATAATTTTTAATGCAACAAGTTTATTCATTTTATTCTTTCTTCAAAATAGATGGTTCCTGACTTAAGTATAATGAGGGATCAATGGTTTTTCGTGGCTTGTAGGCTACTATGTAGCCATTCATCTTAGAACTTATACTCTGAATGAAGTCTACATCATAAAAGAACATCCAAGCTATGGCTGCTGAACTAGCAATATCCCAAAAGTACAGCTTCATTGGACTTACTTCTCTTGTGATTAGGTCAACTGCAGTTCTCTCCGTAAAACCAGTTAAAACGTCATGGCTGCTATGAATTGTCACTACAAAATGATCCTTTGAATGGTATTCTCCAAGTATGTCTTTATAGCCTGTAGAAAGAATTCCTCCAAATCGATCACTCTCTTCAACTACAAGTATTCCTTCGCAATTCATTATTTTTGACAAGCTAGAATATACTTTTATTAAATCCCATGGATTAAAATGTGGAGTAGCAAAGCCCCAAAGTAAAACTAAGTCAGCAACTATATTGAGCTCGGAAAGCTTTCTAGCATCATGAGTAATAACATTGGGCTCAGCATTAAGCATAAACTTACCAAATTCTTTTGCTTTTTCAAGAGCACTTTTCCTTAGGTCAACTATCGTTAGTTCTGTATTCTTCCCAATTCCTTTAAGTTTCTTTGAAAAAGCGATTCCAGCTATACCTGTTCCATCACATAAGTCAAGTATGTTGATCCTATTCTTTGAATTAACTAGGTTTTTAATCCACTTATGTTTAAGTATCTTGTCAATTTCATTATAAATTTTAGTATATCGCGCTTTTCCTTTCTCGTCAAATAAGTCTTCATTCCACTTGAAGACTTCATAAAGTTTTTCAAGCTCATCCTCTAACATTTTGTTATAAAGTATTTCGCATAGCTAATAATTTTTACTTCTAAAAACTATCTTTTACTTTAAATCTACATTAAACTGTAAATTTTTTAAAAAGGTTTTAAATAAGCTATGCAGTCTCCAAAACTATGACTGTGTCGATTGGGTCTAGTGGCTTTTCGGGAATGCTTAAGATAAGAGAACTGTCTGTTCTTTTGAAATTAAGTTCCTTTTTATCTACTAGAAAATAAGCCTTAGTTACTTTTTGATCCTCTTTTAAGCCCAAGACATTAAGCTCACCATAGTGAGGCCATCCAAATACATGCAAGTAAAGTTTTCTGTCCTTCTTTGTTATTCGATAAGGCATGTCTTGAGTTACGTTTATTGGGCTAGCTTGAGTTCCGTAGATGCTCTCACCATTTACTTTCATCCATCTCCCAACTTCTTCTAAAATTTTTTTAGACGGCTCTGGAATTTCACCTTCAGCTGTTGGACCAACGTTAAGTAGGTAATTTCCACCTTTACTAGTAATGTCTACTAAAAGCTGGATTACTCTTCCAGGAGATTTCCAGTTGTGATCATAGCTTTTGTACCCCCAAGTGTCGTTCAGGGTGGCCGGAGTCTCCCAGTCGTCTTCAATTTTTGTTTCTGGAATTTGATTGTCTCCAAGTTCTATATAATCTCCAAATCCTCTTATATACAGTCCGTGATGAATCAGCGGAGGATTTATGCGACCACTTATTATGGTACTTGGAGATATGCTACGTACCCATTCTTTAAGCTCTCGAGCAAGCTCAGGAGTAGGAGTAAAAATGTCAAACCAAATGACCGCAACTTGGCCATAGTTTGTTAATAACTCCTTAAGTTGAGGCTTTACATATTCTCTTATGTATTCAGTGAAATCTTTCTTTCTAACATCGTAGTCCCATTCATTTCCCATTCCATTTGGGTGGTGCCAATCAATGGTTTGCGAGTAGTAAAATCCAAGTCTAATACCTTCTTCTTTGCAAGCTTCTGCTAACTCTTTAAGAGGATCTTTCTTGAAAGGAGTGGCTTTAACTATATTATAGTCGGTGTATTCACTATCAAACATACAAAAACCATCGTGATGCTTAGCAGTAATTACAATATATTTCATCCCTGCATCTTTAGCTACTTTTACCCATTTTCTAGCGTTGAACTTAATCGGATTAAAGTTTTTAGCAAGTTGCTCATACTCCTTCGCAGGGATCTTAGCGTTATACATGATCCATTCTCCTATTCCTGGAATATTTTTCCCTTTCCAGACACCAGCAGGAAGAGAATATAAGCCCCAATGGATGAACATTCCAAATCTTGCTTCTCTCCACCAAGACATCCTTTGATTATGTTCTTCTTCAAATTCTTCGTTTAAGTTATCCATTTCAATCACCTATTTCTTACCAAAATAAACCCATACCGTAAGTATATTTAAATTTTCATTTGCTCGTAAAAGCAAGTGTAATTTCCCTTAAAATAAGTACACTCGAATCTAATACTTTAAGAACTACAATAGCCTTACTATTTTAACGATTCAAACTTTGCTTTAGATTTTAAGTTTTAGTATAATTTTGAATTAGTAAAGCTTAAATACAGTTATTTGAATTGTGGCTCAATGAAGAGAAGGTCAATAGCTAAAAAACTTCCGACTTACCTTCTCTTCAGCCTTCTAATTTTAGTTTATGCCTTATATCTCGTAATTTTGCCGTCTTCGACTCTCGTTATAAATGGAGCGGGTTCCACGTTTGTCTACCCTTTAATTTCTAAATGGAGTAGCGAATACAGAAAAATCGACCCATCTATGATAATCAACTACCAATCGATAGGAAGTGGAGGTGGAATAAGGTTGTTCATAAATAAAACGGTTGACTTTGGGGCAAGCGATGCTCCACTGAACAAGCAACAGATGGAGGTCGCAAAAGGAGTCATTCACATACCTGAAACTCTAGGAGCAGTAGTAATGTCCTACAATTTACCAAATATAAACTTAATAATTAACTTAACAGGAGAGGTCATAGCTGATATATACTTAGGAAAAATTACAAGATGGTCGGATAAAAGAATAACAGAGCTAAATCCAGGTATTAAGATGCCAGACGAAAAAATTGTTGTTATACACAGAGCTGAAGGCTCAGGAACAACATATGTATTCACGGATTACTTATCAAGAGTAAACAATGAATGGAAGTCTTTGGTTGGTCGAGGAACTTCTGTTCAATGGCCTACTGGACTAGGAGCTGTTGGAAGTGAAGGTGTGGCAAGCTTAATAAATCAAATTAAGTTTTCCATTGGCTACATCGAGCTATCTTATGCTTTACAAACAAACATGACTTATGCTGCAATAAGAAATCAATATGGAAAATTTGTTGTTCCAGCTCCAGAAAATGTTAAACAAGCAGCTTCCAATTTAGCGAGAAGTCTTCCAAAGGGTAACGAAAGCTGGGAAAATGTGTCCTTGGTTGATGCTCCTGGTGAGAACGCATATCCGATCGTTAGTTTTAGCTATATCCTTGTGTATGAAGAGCTTAGCCTATTGCCTGGAATGAATGAAAGGAAAGCTAAAGACCTTGTAAACTTTCTTTGGTGGTGCGTTCACGAAGGGCAAAACTACTCTCTAAGTTTAGGATATGTTCCACTACCTCCTGAAGTCGTAAGGATCAACGAAGAAAGTATAAGAATGATAAAGTTTAAAGGGATTAGCCTAATGGGTGGTGATTAGAATGAACGAAGATGAAGTTTTTTATTTATTTTCTTTAGCAGTTGCTTCAATATCATTATTACTATTAGCTTTAATACTTGTTGTCCTCGTTCAGTATACCCTTCCGGTAATCAAGGAAATGGGCTTTGACTACTTTATAACTTCTAGTTGGAATCCAGTTTTCGGAAAAGAGAAATATGGGATACTCCCTTATTTTTTAGGAACAGTTCTAACATCTTTTATTGCAGTGCTTGTAGGAGTTCCAATAAGCTTTGGGATTGCTTTATTCTTAACGGAATACTCAAACAAAACTTTAAAAAAGTACTTAAGCATAATGATCGATTTACTAGCTGCAATTCCGAGTGTAATATATGGTCTGTGGGGTTTCTTTGTATTTAGAAACTTTATTTTAGATTACATAGAAAAACCTCTTCATAATTATTTTGGAAAAATAAGCATTTTTTCTGCAACTCCAACAGGCTTAGACTTCTTAAGCGGAGGTCTTATACTTGCAATCATGATAATCCCAATTGTTTCTTCTGTCACTAGAGAAGTTCTTGAGCTAGTTCCAACTGAAATAAAAGAAGGAATTTATGCAATTGGTGGAAACAGGTATGATGTAATTGTTTATGGGTCAATACGTTACTCAAAAAATGGAATACTTGGAGCAATACTTCTTGGACTTGGAAGAGCAGTAGGTGAGACCATGGCTGTCAGTATGGTAATAGGCAATGCAACTGGAGAAAACGCCTTACCACGAAGTTTATTTTCTGCTGGCCAAACGTTATCCAGTTTAATTGCAAATGAATTTAACGAAGCCAATCCAACCTCACTACATCCCAATGCACTGGTTGGAGCTGGCTTAGTGCTACTTATGATGGCAATTGTAGTTAATTTGGGTGCTAGAGCCATAGTTAGTAAGTATAAGAGGTGATTTAACATGATAAGTCTCAGGGTTAAGAAAAAGGTTCAAAATACTTTTTTGTTTTTATTTGCTTTTTTGTCAACAATCATAGCGATTATTCCTCTCTTTAGTATTATATTTGAAGTCATAAAGAATGGTATTGAAGCAATAAACTTAGACTTCTTTATTCAACTTCCAGGTCCATTAGGAGAATCGATTGGAGGTATAGCAAATGCAATACAAGGAACTTTAATTTTAGTTACGCTGGCTAGTATCATTGGAGTGCCAATTGGAGTAATAACTGGAATATACTTGTACGAATATGGAAAAGAAAAAAAGAGCACTTTAATTAGTTTTTCTGTTGACCTACTGTATGACTTACCTTCAATAGTAGTTGGAATATTTGTTTACATAACAGTTGTATCCCCTATGCGTTCCTTTTCTGCTCTTGCAGGCGCTTTAGCTTTAGCAATAGTTATGATACCTATAATTGCAAAAACAACTGAGGAATCGCTTACACTTGTACCTCCAACTATTTCAGAAGCAGGAATAGCTCTTGGAATACCAAAGTGGAAAAATATAGTTTTCATAGTTTTAAATTCTGCAAAAAATGGTGTCTTAAATGGAATTGTTCTTGCAGTTGCTAGAATAACCGGAGAGACAGCTCCACTAATAATGACTTGTCTCGGAAGCAATTTCTGGTTTTCTGGGATGGACAAACCAATAAATTCACTAACCTTGCTTATTTGGAGGTATGCTATGCAACCCTATCCTTCAGCGGTTAAGAAGGCATGGGGTGCTGCCTTTTTGCTACTACTTGTAGCGTTAGCTTTAAACCTTCTCGTAAAGTCAGGTGGTGAACGTAAATGAAAACAAAAATAGAGATAAGAAACCTAAATGTTTGGTTCAACAAAAGACAAGTAATATACGACGTTAATTTAAAAGTACCTGAACAGGCTATAACTGCTGTAATTGGACCCTCTGGGTGCGGAAAGTCTACACTTCTAAGGGCAATAAATAGACTTCATGACTTAATTCCAGAAGCTAAAGTAAAAGGCGAAGTATTACTTGATGGAAAAGATATTTACAAGGAAGATCCTTTAGTCGTTAGAAGAAAAATTGGAATGGTCTTTCAAAAACCAGTTCCCTTTCCATCAATGAGCATCTTTGAGAATGTTGCCATAGGCGTTAAGCTTAACGACCTAGCAAAGAAGGAAAGACTAGAAAAAATAGTTGAAAGAAGTTTAAGAATGGCAGCCTTATGGGAAGAAGTGAAAGATATTCTAGAGTCTCCAGCAACAAGTCTTTCAGTTGGTCAGCAGCAAAGATTAACCATAGCTAGGACTTTAGCTCTAGAACCAGAAGTTTTGTTAATGGATGAGCCAACTTCTGCTCTTGATCCAGTTTCTATGAAGAAAATAGAAGAACTAATAGTAAACTTAAAGAATGACTATACGATTGTTGTAGTGACGCATGACATGAGACAAGCCGCACGAATCTCAGACTTTACGGCGTTCATGTACGAAGGCAAAATAATTGAGTTTAACGAAACTTCAGAACTTTTCAGGAATCCAAAAGAAGAAATAACTGAGAAGTATATAACAGGGAGGATCAGTTAAAAATGCCAAGGCTTCTAGATATCGGATTAAATGAGCTTGTAAGTATTACAAAACGAATGAGTGATACTGCGGAAGAAGCAATTTCTATGGCTGTTAATGCCTACTTTGAAGGAAAAAACGTAAGGGACGATGTTTATGAAAAAAGTATGAAGCTAAAAGAGCTAAAAGATGAAGTAAGAGATTTAGCCTTTGAGTTAATTATGAAATACCAACCAGTAGCTATTGACTTAAGAACAATCGAATCAACGCTCGATGCATCATATGGCTTTTCAAGGTTTAGCAGATACGCTTTAGATATAGCGGACTTGACAAACAAGTTGGGAAATTTAACAGAGTGTGACCACACGAAAATTAAGCATGCATTAAGTATAGTTCAGTGGATGGTTTCAAAGAGCATTGAAGCCTTTGAAACAAAGAACGTTGAACTAGCAAAAGAAGTAATAAAAAAGGACGACGAAATAGATGAAATTTACAATGAAAGTTTAACCAATGCTGCTCAGATGGGAAAAGTTGAAGACATTAGGTGTGTAATTGCAGACATTCTCGTTATTAGGTATTTAGAAAGGATAGGAGACCATGCATGTCAAATAGCTTCTGCTGTTGGGTACGTAGTAGAAGGAAAATATCTACCAACTTAGAATTAAGATTAATGAATTTATATTTTGCTGATAAAAATGAAGGTCTTCGATAAATACGCACAAAGATACGACAACTGGTATGAAAAACCATTTGGAAAATCTGTTTTTAGCTTAGAACTTAAGTGCCTTAGTGAAATATTGCCGAAGAATCATTCAAAGGAAAGCATAGAAGTAGGTGTTGGAACTGGAAGATTTGCATCAGCTTTGGGCATTGATCTTGGACTAGATACCTCTAGCGAAGAACTAAAAATAGCCAAAAAAAGAGGGATTGAAGTAATACTTGGAGATGCTCATAACATACCTTTGAGAAACAATTCGCTCGATATAGTGTTGGTTGTCGTATCCATCTGCTTTTTTGAAGAGCCAATAAAGGTTTTGAAAGAAATCAAAAGAGTATTAAAAGAAGAAGGCGCGCTAATCCTAGGACTAATCTTCCTAGAAAGCCCATGGGCTAAATTCTACATGAGAAAGGCTCAAGAAGGGCATCCTTTGTACTCATATGCAAAATTTTATTCTTACAAAGAAATAAGCACGATGCTAAAGAATAATAACTTTTCCACAGAAGGAGTACTTTCAACCCTTTTCGAAAAACCTCAGGATGTAGCACCAATTGCGAATAAGGAAGTAAAGGAAGGATTTTACGTTAGTGGAGGCTTTTTCTGTATAAAAGCGAGAAAGACTTCGATTACTTAGTAGCGACAGAAGTAGAAAAGCTTTTATTCTGTTAGAGAACTGTAATGTAAGTAGACCAATGATGAAGTACTAAACCAAAGAAACTCATGACTTACCTTGGGGTGCCTGAGGTCTATACTTTACATTCAAGTGAAGGTAAGCTACATAACTTCAAGTCTTCGTAAGTTTCTTCGAAGAGCTTCAAACTTGGAGAAACTACGATCTGAAAATTTTGCAGTACTTCATCTTTATTGTCTTTAAATAATCTTATTTATGTTTGAGCTCTATCTATTTTGAAAACTCTGACGACGGCATTTCACTACACAAAAGGAATAAGCTTTATATACTTGAGGTATTGTAATGAAAGTATGTCGCAAGTCACCTTTAGGAGATATTCTCTCGGAGATGAAGAAGGAATTGTAAAAGTCATGAATGAGGCATTTTCAACGTTTAAAGATTTCAGGCTAACTCCTGAAGTGTGGAAAAGCTATGCAGAAATAGATGAAGGCTTTAAGTTAGAGAATGCTCTTGTAGCGGAGCTGGAACATAAGATAGTTGGTCATGTTCAGCTTGTTGAAAGAGACTTAAAGGTAGGAGAAAGGACGTTCGTGAAAAATGGTGGTATTGCTAATGTTTGTACGCTTCCTGAGGCAAGAGGAAAAGGAGTAAGTACTGGCCTTATGAAACTAGCAGTAGAAATATCAAAAGAAAATGGTTATCCTATGAGTACCTTGTTTACTGGTTATGGTGGGGTTGCTCACCGAGTTTACAGAAGCGTAGGTTATGCTGACACTTTCTTTCCTCCGTACTTAGTTGGGTCTGTTGAGGAAATGAAACTACTACAGGACCGAACAAGAGGTGTTGAAGGAGTAAAAATAAGAGAATTTAAGGATGGTGACGAAGAAAAACTTTTAGATGTTTATGAGCTTAGTTCAACATACTATACTGGAGTTGTCAGAAGAACGAAAAAATACTGGAGAAAAAAACTAACTGAAAGAAGCTCAACGCATTCTTTCTTCTTTGAAAAGTTTGACCCTGATGAAGTCATAGTTGCAGAAGAAAATGGCGAAGTAACTGGCTACTCTTATCTAACGTTTTGGAAAAGAAAAGAAAAACCTTTTCAATCAACGGAAAATGGCTCAATAAGAGAAATCGTCTTTAAACCGGGTTGCTATAGGACTTTTCTAAAACTCGTAAACGAAAGCATCAACAGGATGTTATCTGAAGGCATAAAAACGCTAAATCTATCCATTCCATTTGATCGAGACTATTTAACCTTGTTCGACGACTTTAAGGTCTTTGTAACGGAAGGCATATTTATGACAAACATAACGAATATGAATTTATTAATCAATTCCATGGAAGAAGAATTTAATGATAGACTTTCTTCAGATATAGAAGGTGTAACTTCTAACGTAAGTTTTAATCTAAAAACTTTGTATGGTTCTGTTCCTATAAGAATAAAGGGGGGAGAAGTTCAGGTTAAAGAAGAAAGTAGCGAAGCTGAAGTAGAAATTAATTACCATAGTTTTACAAGAATGGTATTTGGCATAGAAACCTTCTCAGAAGCTATAACAAACAAAAAAGCAAGAGTAAAAGGTGTGGAAAACATACAGCAAATAGTTAGTACATTAGATATAATGTTTCCGCAGATGGTTTGGCACATATGGCCAGTAGATCATTGGTAAACCTTGTAGTAAATAAGCGTCGAGGACTGAAGCGTTTTACTATAACTTCTTTATTTCTTGCTCTATAGCTTCTTTGAGAGCAAGCATTTTTTCCTTTGTTTCTTCTGCAGCTCTTTTTTCTCTTTCAATACCCTCTTCTGTTAATTCTAAGCTTGCAGTAAGGTCTAGCTTTATTGGCGTTATTGAAATTGCATTTTCAACTACTAATGCGTAAAGGTCAGTACCAAGATAACTTTGGTCTATATTTATTTGATTCCCTCCGATCCAATAGTAAGTAGTACCTCTCGGATCTACCCTTTCAAGAATGAAGTTTTCAAACTTTGTTCGTCCGAGGCTTGTAATTCTAACTGGAGTCTGAGAAGACAAGCTAAATGGAAAATTAACGTTGATCAGATCTACCTCAGAAGGGAAACTGTTACTCAACAGAAAATCAACGATTTTTGCAGATATTGCTCCATGAGCTAAAAAATGAGAAAAAGGTCTTGGATGAATCCTAAAGTCACTAGGGACTGCACTACTTATTGATATCGCCTTTACTCCCTGAAGTGCCGATTGTATAGCTGCTGCAACTGTTCCGCTTGTAAATATGTTATCTATTGTTATGTTGTCTCCTAAATTTATTCCGCTAACTGTAATCAAAGGTTTTTCTCCAATTATGAACTTAAAAGCTACAACTACAGCATCAGCTGGTGTCCCAGATACTAAGTAAGCACTATGATATTTTCCTTTTTGAAGCTTACTTACAACTTTGTTTATTCTAAGAGGTTTATGAAGAGTAATAGACTTGCCTGCAGCACTCATCTCATGCTCTGGAACAACGGTAACGATTTCAACGTTACTAAGTTTAATCAAGCTGTTCCACAAACTTTTTAAAGCTGGAGAATGAATCCCATC
>JAAOZO010000063.1 GCA_011605715.1 Nitrososphaerota archaeon
AGTTTTAGACTCCTTTATTAAATCAACTTTAAGAAATCAAAAACTTAATTAATTTCTAAACAAAATGTTAAATCCTTCTTCCTTAAGTTAAAGCCATAGCGAATGGCAGCAAGAAGATTCCTTCCATTTGATGAAAAAGTGGTTTACGAAAGTAGCGCATCTTATATTGGAGGCCATTCTAGGTGGTCTTCCAAGCTAGATGGCTTTCTTGTTTTAACAAATAAAAGGTTGTACTTTGAAGTTGTAGTTGGAGGTATATTTGATAAGAGGCCCGAACTCTTTTTTGAAGTTCCTTTAACTCAAATTTCAGAAATAAAAGTTGGAAAGTACTCATCTTTAAGTAAGCCCGTACTAACTGTTGTCTACAAATCTTCTTCTGGAAATACTGAGCAACCTTCGTTTCAAGTAGAAGACCCTGAAAATTGGAAATCTGCCTTTTCATCGGTGAAAGTTGGTTCTCCCTTCTAGTGGGAAGTATCGCCATAGAGATGCTGTCGAGCTACGTCATTTTTTGAGAATTTTAAGAAATGTTTAAATAGTAACTTCTCAAAACTTTTTTGTAGAGTGAGATGCAATGTTTTCTAATCAAGCAAACGATACTACTGGAGCAATTTACTGGGTAATTTACATAATAGCAATTATCATGAGTTTTGTTGGTATACTGATTTCAAGCAAGATACGCCATGACAGAGAAGTTGAAAGGTTTAGAAAGAGCATAATCATAGCTTCAAGAGACCCTTCTGCAGTTTGGCCAGGAATGGAACAAGAAGGGCAACAGTAGTTCTTTAACTAACTTCTGTAACATTAGTCAAAAACAAAAATAAATTAAAATTGAACTTCAATTAGAAAGCAACTTTTCTTAGTTAAGTCATCCATAAGGAGACTTCTGACTTTAGTCGTGGAGTAGGCTACTTGGCTTAAATAGTTCATAGTCTATTTTATTTTATAGTAGAAAAGCAACTGCTTAAATAATCTAGAGATTCAGCTCTTGGTCTATGAAGCCTCTAAGAGAAGTAGGAATCCTCGGGTTTGGCGGGTATGTTCCTATGTACAGAATAAAAGACGAAGAAATCGCGAATGTTTGGAACGCTCAGACCTCTGGTCTTCCTGTAATAGAGAAAGCTGTTCCTAGCCAAGACGAAGATGTGTTCACTATGAGTTACGAGGCGGCAAAGAACGCAATAGCGCGGGCAAAAATTAGCCCAAACTTAATTCGTGCCGTTTTTGTTGGTACAGAGTCTAAGCCTTATGCTGTAAAACCAACTGGCTCTATGCTCGTAACTTCCTTAGGCCTAGACAACAGATCCTTAGCGGCTGAATATGAATTCGCATGCAAAGCAGGAACTGAGGCCTTTCAGTCTGCAATTGCTTTAGTCGGTAGCGGAATGCTAGAATATTCGATGGCAATAGGAGCTGACATAGCTCAAGGTAGACCTGGCGATGAGTTAGAGTTTACCTCGGGTGCCGGAGCAGCAGCATTTATTTTTTCTAAAAAGTCCAAAGAAACAGTAGCTTTTCTAGAACACTCAGTTTCATATGTCTCAGATACTCCTGATTTTTGGAGAAGGCAAGGTCAAAAGTATCCACAACATGCGGGCAGGTTTACTGGAGAACCTGCCTACTTCAACCACATAATTTCTTCCGTAAAAACTCTGTTTGAAGAAACTGGTCTTAAGCCTAGTGATTTTAGCTATGCTGTTTTTCACCAGCCAAATACCAAGTTTCCTTTAAGAGTCGGAGAAATCCTAGGTTTCCCACCTGAAAAAATAAAGCCAGGACTTTTAAGTCCTGTAGTGGGCAACGCATACGCTGGAATAGTACCACTTGGCCTTTCTGCTACTCTTGAAGTTGCTAAGCCAAACGAAAGGATTCTCGTGGCATCTTTTGGATCTGGAGCTGGAAGCGATGCCTTCTCATTCGTTACTCAAGAAGCTCTCGAAGAGAAAAAAAATCTTGCGCCATTAGTTTCTGACTACATAAAAAGAAAGAAATACGTTAGCTACGTAACTTATGCGCTATATAAGGGTAAGATTCCAAGGTGAGAGAAATGAAACCAATTGTAGTTGGAGTTGGAATGACTAAAGTAGGAGAACATTGGGATGAGTCACTAAAAAGTCTTGCAGTTGAAGCATCTTTGGAAGCAATAGATTCCTCTGGCTTAACTCCGGAAGTAATAGTTTTCTCAAATATGATGTCTGGTAGACTACAAGTACAGGATCATCTTGGGACTTTACTGGCGGACGAGCTTGGATTAAGAGGTCTTCCTGCTGTTCGTGTTGAGGCGGCATGCGCTTCTGGTGGCGTAGCTTTTCATGTTGCTTACAACATGATTAAGTCTGGCATTTACAAAGTAGCCCTTGTAGTTGGTGCAGAAAAAATGTCAGATACTTCAACAGAACAAACAACAACTGCTTTAATGACTGCTGAAGATCGCGAGTATACTGGCTTCTACGGAGCGAGTTTCGTTAGTCTAAATGCGTTAGCTCATCGTCTCTACATGGAAAAGTTCAACGTTTCAGAAGAAGAGATGGCTTCATTAGCTGTGCTTTCTCATGAAAATGGAGTTAACAATCCATTTGCAATGTATCGTAGGAAAATTTCAACAAAAGAAGTTTTAGAATCTCCTTATGTAGCTGACCCAATTCATCTCCTTGAAGCTGCTCCTATTTCAGATGGTGCAGCAGCTGTAGTTCTAGCGTCGGAAGAAGTTGCTAAAACTAAATCTTCTGTCGTTAGTGTTGAGGCTTCAACAGTAGCAACTGATGCAATAAGGTACTACGAAAGAGAAGACCTATTAACGTTCGAATCTGCTAAAAAAGCGTTCATGAACGCTGTTTCTGCTTCAAAAATAGAAAAGGATCGAATAGACATTCTGGAACTTCACGATGCATTTACAATTGTTGGCTATCTTACTCTTGAATCTGCTGGTATAGCTGAAAGAGGTAAAGCTGCTAAGCTGGTAGCAAGTAACAAGTTTACACTTTCTGATAAGCCTGCTGTAAATACTATGGGTGGCCTAAAGTCAAGAGGTCATCCAATTGGTGCAACTGGACTCTACCAAATATCTGAACTCTACTTGCAACTAACGAACAATGCAGGGAAAAATCAAGTAGATAATGCAAAAATTGGGGTTGCGTTTAATGTTGGAGGAGTAGGAACCACAACTTCTGTTAGTGTTTTAAAGAGAAGGTGATACTTATGAGCGAGTCTGTTCCAAGGTATTGGAGAGAAATCAAAATTAGAGAGCGTCTAATTGGCTCTAAGTGTGAAGACTGTGGAAGAATAACATTTCCACCAAGAAAAGTTTGCCCATACTGCAGAAGTAGGAAATTAACTGAAGTAGAACTTCCAAAGAAAGGTAAGCTTCTAAGCTACTCTGTCGTCAGGAAGCCTCCTGCTGAGTTTGAAAAATATGCCCCCTATGTGATTGGCATAATCACTCTTGAAAATGGTGTCAACGTCATATCTCAGCTAACAGATATAGACTTAAAAGACGTAAAAATCGGCATGGAACTCGAAGGTGTTCTGAGAAAGTACAGGGAGGAAGGTGAAGAAGGCTTAATTCACTACGGAATTAAGTTTAGACCGAGAATCAAATAACCTTTACTTCCGTCTATATCTCTAGTCCAAAAGCATCAAGGAAAGCTTTCATTTTTTGGTA
Source organism: Nitrososphaerota archaeon (assembly GCA_011605715.1). GTDB lineage: Archaea > Thermoproteota > EX4484-205 > EX4484-205 > JAAOZO01 > JAAOZO01. Next base: position 3,662 of record JAAOZO010000063.1, read on the forward strand.
TTCGTTTAAAAAAGTATAGCCTTTCTCTGTTAGCTGATAGAGTATTTTATTTTCATCTACTACTTCTTCTATTAAACCTCTTCTTAGCAACTCTCCTATCCTCGGCTCCAATCGATCGTAGGACAAATTTGCTTTTTGCATTATCCTAGACTTCCCTATTCTTCCTTCTTCCTTTATCGCGTTTAATATATCTACAATTATGGATAGGTTTGATCTGTATTTCTTGAAGCTCATTTTTCAACTTTCTTTGTTTCACTTAACATAACTATAAAGAGTATTAATCCAAGAAACCTAAAAGAATTTTCTAAAACTAAAGCTACTCCAAACCTCATTCTAATAAAGTAACTCATGTGGCTTAAGCTTAATAAAAAGTAACCTAAGCTCACTATCATCTGACTTCTTTTTCTTGAGTTAATATATCTTATTAGTACAGAAAGTGATAAGTACAGAAGTATGAGCGCGTTTATAAAGTTAATTCCAGTTGAAATCATAAAAAACGGAACAAGCTCAAGACTTTCTTCAATTGATTCGTAAGAAGTTTTAAGCTGGTAGTAAAGTAACACCAAGTAGGAAACGAGACTTAGTATACTTTGAAGCATCTCTGAAAAGGCATTTACAGGAATTGCCGTTCTCACAGAGCTTAAAATGGTTTCGACGAGAATAATACTTCTAAGCAAGCTCGAGGTTCCAATTAACAGGAAGGCAATTTCGTAACCCAAAAAGATTTTCTCACCTGAGAGGTTATAGTTTCTTAGTGCTCTTAAAGCCACTACTATTGCAAGTACTCCAGAAGCAAACTCAAAAGTAGGATACAGCATTAGGAAAATGTTCATCCTTGACTTTTCAGTACCTTTTGTAAGAAATTAGCTTTTAAATGCTTTTAATAAAGAGCCAGGGAGGGGATTTGAACCCCTATAGAATGGGTCTGCAGCCCATCGCCTCTCAGTTGACAAAATCACCTGGTTCGGCCACCCTGGCCCATCTAAAGAAGCTACTTCAGCTTTAAATAAATTTTCTTTTTACCTTCTAACCCCTTTGAATTTCAAAGGATACAGTTAAATAATGAACCTTTACATTGTTATTACTATGGATGTGCAGTGTGAACGCTTTGTGAAGTATGCTCTACCTGCTATAAGAGCGCTAGTTGCAAAACGCTTGATAGAGGAAAAAAAGATGTCTCAAACAGAAGTTGCTAGTTTTTTAGGTGTTTCTCAAGCTTCAATAAGCCAATATTTAAGTTCGAAAAGGGGTAAAAGATTAGTTAAAGAAATTTCAAGTGTACCTGAGCTGAAAACTGCTATAAACAGACTGGCTGAGATGTTGATAGATAAGAATTGCTCTGAAGAAGAAAAGTCAAAGGCTGTATGCTCTGTTTGTAAACTAGTTGGAGAAAAAGTCTTGTCTAGTGCAAAAATTCTTCCTGCAAAATCTTAAACGAATCTACTTGACTTTTCGCTAAAGCTATCACGAATTTGGTTTTTAAGCCATAGCAGAAAAATTTTTGATCTTTTTAAGCCTAATTTACTCTAAACATCTCTCTGTTAACTTAAGCTTCATACCATCGCCCCTCTAAGCTTTTGAATTAGTTTAATTACTTCCTCTTGGTTAAACAAATGAAGTAAATTAAGCCATCTCCAAACATGATCAAGTCTGCAAACTTTCTTATTGCAAGAAAAGTAATAGTCGTATTTCAGTTCTATCCTTTAAGACCTGTACTTGTCTTTCTATTAGTTCAAAGAACAGAATTCATAAGTTCGATGAACAAGATTTAAACTTCTACATGCTTCTACGTAGAAAATAACGCCTTAGTGTTGAACTTCTTTCAACGAAAACTTTAATAGCATTTGAAGCTTTTCTATAACTTAGTTACTAAGTAAAGAGCGTAGAGAACTAAAGAAAGATTAGTTCTCTGCCTCTTTAAGCTTAGTTCAAAGATCATAAGAAAAGGTAATCCTTGGCCTAGAAAAACCTTAAGTTAACAGAGCACTCTCGAGCTAAGAAAAAGTTTTTATAAGGCCAATTATTTATTGAATAATTTAAGAATAGTGGAAAAGTTTAAATATTTTAACCTGCATCATTTATGCAGGTGAAAAAAATTTGGCTACATCTGTTAAGGAAGAAATAAAATCTGGGTTTACTAAAAGAGCAATAGTTGTTTCAGTAATCTTAACAATCCTAGGCTTCGTAGTTAATACACTGACATGGTGGGGAAACGGCATTAGTCTTGAGCCATTCTATGCTGGAAGAGTTGGTTCTGGAATATATCCTCCTTATGGGTTAGTCTTCTTACTAATGCTGGCTTCAGCTTGGCTTGGAGCACAAGGGTTTTCATTACAAGAAATTGCTGTAATTACTACAGTAACTTTTGTAGCAGCCGATTCTCCTTTCGTTGTTGGTGCCTTTCTACAGTTCATATTTGCAGGCACGTACTTAGCTCAATCTAATCCAAACGTTAAGGCTTTACTAGGTTTCTATCCTTCTTTTTGGACTCCTGGCCTAGATAAGTTAAACATTATAACATCAGCATGGCAAGGAGGTGCAACGGTTCCAATAGGAACTATTCTTCCATACCTTACCTTCTGGATTTTTATGGCAATCCTTTACATGGTTTTAATGCTTTTCCAAGCTTCAATAATTCAAAAGCAACTTGTAAAGAAGGAAAAGCTCCCGTTCCCAACTATAATACCAATCAACGAGTTATCTAACTCAGTAAGAAAAGGAACGTTTAATACATTGCTTAAAAACTGGTGGTTCTTGAGTTCTCTCTTAGTAGGCTCACTTGTTGGACTTATAGCATCTCTAAACTACATCTTAAAGTTCACTACAGTCTTCTTTGCTTATGGTCAATTTTATATGACACCGTTGGCAAACTTCTTGAGTTCGATATCTCAGCGTACTGTTGGCGGTTGGTGGATGTTAATTCCTGCTGACGTCGCAATATTCTTCTTAGCTCCACTAGACATACTTTATTCGATAGTCATCTATGTTTTCCTATTACAAATAGTATATCCGCTTATTCTACTAAGCATAGGTGCAATTACTCCTGGTACTTATCCAGACTGGGGAGGCCCTTTCCCATGGGTACCTTTTAGCGTCTACTGGGTGCCTCTTGCACTAGGTGTTTGGACACTTGTAATGGGTTACAACACTTACAAAGAAAGCATCTCTAAGGCTCTAAGCAGAACTTCAGAAGCTGGAGAATATTCAGACTTCCTGCTATGGGGTGGTTTTGCAGTAACTATACTTGTTTGGTTAGTAATCTGGACTGTGTTTGGGGCTAACCCTCTAATTTTAGTAATTTCTCTCTTAGTCTGGTTGTTATATACACTCGGTATGACGGCAGTTCACGGCTACACTGGCACCTGGGTCTCTGTATATGGAGCTGGTACTACTAGAATGGTTACATGGGCTTCTGGCTCATACCTTGGAGTTTATCATATAGACGGTACAGCCGCTAACACAAAAACAGCATGGGCAAATATGGCAGCTGTTGCAATAACGTCGGATATGGGAGGTGTTATTCAACAAAACACTCATCAAACTTGGGCTTACACCTCAACGTATGCTCTAGCAGACTCTGCAAAGTGCAAAGAAAAAGACATTTTCAATGCACAGTTGCTAGGTATTCTGTTAACTGCTCTCATTGCAATGCCTTTCGGTCTTTGGGTTGCATTTGGAACTGGAGTAGGAAAGCTTAAGGCTTGGGGCCTAGGCTCTGGTGCAGCAATTACAGGTTGGCAAATACCCTTTGTTATCTCAAGTAGCACACCGCCTGCCGGCTACAACTTATATCAAGCAATCTTAGCTTTTATTTTAGTTGGTGTTCTTATGTTCCTAAGAACAAAATTTGCCTGGTTCTTCTTCAGTCCATATGCAATGTTCTTCTACTCTGGAATGTGGCTGTTAAACGCAGGAATAGCATTAGTAATAAAGCTAATCTTTCTAAAAGTATTGGGCGTGAAGTCTTATGAAGAGATGGGCGTTCCCTTAGCAATAGGCTTCTTAATAGGCCTTACACTGTTTGCTACAATAGTAATGGGCTTAAATGCAATAATTTCACTGTTTGTAGCTTCCCCAATTTCTGTCGGTCCAACGGGAGCTTAAAGAAAGAAAGCTTTTTATTTTTATTTTTTATTTTTTTATGGTGAGCCTAAAAGATGGTGTCTTTAATCATTAGCAAAAGAAAACCTCTTATAGCGCTTGTATTTCTTGTTTTGCTTCTCCTAGCGTCTCCTTTTCATTCTTCTGTAAAGGCTCAAAATAATGATGTAAGCGAAGTGAAAGTGGACTTTAATGAAGTAAAAAGAGTAGTTAGCATCCTTGTTAATTTTAAATCGAGATTTTCAGGTTACGAAGGCTTTTATAATTCTATGAACTACATTTTAGACTTCGTCAAATCTTTAGGCTTGCAGTATGAACTTATAAACTTCACACAAGCAATACCACTTGATACTGGTTCTTACATACTGGCTGGAAATCGCAGAATAAGTGCTTATTCTCTTTACCCCAACTTTGTAGCATTAGGGCCTAGTAATATTAGTGGAAATCTAGTTTATGTTAAAGATGGAAATTTTCAAGAGCTCAACGGATTAAACCTAAACGGTAGTATTGCCTTAATCGATTTTAATTCAGGTAAAAATTGGATTAATTTACTTCAACTTGGAGTTAGGGCTTTCGTGTTTATTGAACCTAACGAGACTAATAAGTATGAAGCACTATCAAAAATTTCTCTTTCTCCACTAAATGTAATTAGAGTGTTCGTGTCTCAAGATGACGCAAAAATACTTCTAAACTATGTTGGAGATAAAGTTCAAATATTTAATAACATAAGCTGGAAAAATGTTGTTTTACCCGATATATTAGTAAAGGTTGAAGGAGAAGAGGAAAAGAATGTAATTCTTGTAGTTGTTCATTATGATTCTGTTTCTGTAGTTCCTTCGCTATCTCCAGGCGCAAACGATGCCATTAATGTAGCTTATGCACTAGAATTTCTAAAAGGCATGGTAAAGAATAACGTAAAACCAAAGAATTCTGTTTGGTTCCTGTTCGTAGGGGGTCATTATCAAGCTTTGAGTGGATCTAGAATGTTTGTAGAGAACTACCTATTTAATAACTCTTCTGTAGGAAGTTCAATTTTTCCTTATCTAGCAATCGGCATAGATATTTCAGATGGTTCACCAAAAGTTAATCCAGTTTGTTCGGGTTATTTTTATTCTCTTGCCTCTTCTTACTTACAAAATAGGCTCTCAACGTTAAGTCTCACCGTAGTTAGCTTAATAAATGGTTTTAAGCAAAACTATCCTAGCTCCTATGACGTCATTAGAAGTTATGAGCTCGATAGTCTCACTGGTTTTCAAGTTTCAGGATCCAGTCCCTCTTACCCATCAGGTTTTTCCTTCAGGTACATATTAGATACAGAACCGTTTGAAGCTGCAGGTACGTTGGCGATTTCGTTTGTAACACTGTACGATCTTCGAAATAATTTCTTTACTCCTAGCGATCTACATGTTAATTACGATAATGTAATTCCGCAAATCAAATTCATAAACTATATTCTAAGTGGCATAATACTAAGCCCAATAAGCATGATCTACTCTGGTGGTTGGAGTGATTTATCTCCTACGAGGATAGGATCTGCCTATACTAGCATTGGTTTTTCGACGTTAAACGTTATTTCTGTTGTTTACGACCCTACAAAACCTGGGTTGTATTCTACGCTGAATGGATCTATAGTAACTGTCTCGAATTCCTTGGATCCTTTTAGCTTAATGGTAGCTAAATCAAACTCGACGGGAGTCGCAACTTTTTATGGTCTAAGACCTGCAACAGAAGCTGCTTCTGCGGTATATTACTCCGTTAAAGCTTTTGTACTATCTGAAGACAACAAAATACTTTTTGCTCCTGATTCTGGAATTCACGGTTCTCAAATTTATCCTAGGTCTATATCCTTATTGTATTATCCTACAACGGTAAGAACTGTTTTATTTAAATCCAGTTCCATAGTTATTCCAAAGATCATAGTTCCAAATACTCTTCAAGCTTCGTATTCTTCAAGTTCTCTTTTTGCTTCTTCTAACTCTTATTCATCAGTACTTATGTCGTATGCCGGTTACGAAACGCCAATTTCTGTGCAACTGTTTTCATTTAGCTTGCCAGGGTATGCTCCTTTAGAAGCATGGCATTTTGAGTTCGATCCGTCTACTTCAACTCTAGTGTTATTTGCACCAGTAAAAACGGACTTTGGGTTTGTTGTTCATGTCTCTTCTCTTGGATACTTATACGGATTATTCGTAAACTATTCCAGAGAAACAAACAGCGAAAATGGTTATTATTTTAACAATGCTGGCTCCTTCGTAGTTATAGACAGCGGTTTGCTGGGAGTTCTTCATGATGCTTGGTTAATTTCTGAAGAAAGATACGAAAAACAAACTTCTGCTGATGTAGTTAACCCAGTTACAACTTCAGAAATTTTAACTAGTTCAACGCTCATTAATAGCTCAATTTATAGTCTCGTAAGTAAAGATTTCTATTCTTCCATTTCTTCAGGAGTTGTTGCTTCTGGTTTTTCGTTGAAAGCTTACTCTTCTACTCTTAGTGTACTGAAAGATGCTGTTGTTAGCGTAATACTAACGTTTGCTCTTGCTATTCCATTTATTTTGTTGTTTACTTCGCTATCCTATGGTTTAACTAGAGGTTACAAAAGTATACTTTTTACTTTCTCGTTTTCTGTTCTTGTCTCTTTAATTTTAGCAGTTTCTCATCCTGGATTTAAACTTGTGGCTAACGTTCCTGCTATATTTGTAGGTGTTCTGCTTGTTTCTCTTGTTATACCTGCTCTTGTTTTTCTGTTTTCTAATTTTTCTGCAGGGATGAGCGAACTTAGAAAGAAAGTGTTTGGTGAACACTTTCTCGAAAGAAGTGGTTTTGATGTCTCCTTATCTGCAGTAACGATAAGTATAGGTAACATGAGAAAGCGCCCATTAAGAACTATTCTAACTTTAACTTCAATTGTTCTAGTGAGCTTTGCTTTAGCTTCATTAACTTCTTTTAACGAAGTTAAGATATTCAACGTTGTAGAAAGCAGAACGAACTATCCATTAAATGGAATACTAATAAGAACTCCAAACTTTTACCCCCTTGACAAAGAAGCTGTGAAACTTCTTCCTTCTTTTCTAACTAATTCAAGCACATACTTTCCAAGGTTCTGGGTATACTTACCTGCTAGTTTTCAACAAACTGGAACGCCAGGTACAATCAATATATTGTTTAACAACAAATCCACTGGAATCTATGCTGTTGCTGGACTAAGTGCGCAGGAAATATTGGATTATTCTCGTACGTATAAATCGCTTTTTAGAATAAACGACGTTTTGTCTATCAATTATTCTTTAGCTTCCTTACCAAATTCAGTTTTTATTCCGCATAGCATTGCTAACTATCTAAACTCTTCAGGCGATTTAAGACTTGGGTCTTATCTGTCTGTCGAAGGCATTCAGTACATATTGGCTGGAATTTATAATGAAACAGAAGCCTTAAGGAATTTAAAAGATGCTGACGGTTTCTCGGATATACTTCCAATAGATTACTCGGTTTCATCAATGCAACAATCTTTTTCGTTTAACCAAATTGATTGGGGCTCAATAATAATTGCTAATTCAAAATCTGTTGAACATATCCCTGAAGCTTGTTTAACAAGTGTCTTCATACCCACAAAAGATTCTCTTAGCAGAAGAAATCTAATTAACTCTATTGAGTTGCTGTTCACTGCTTACGATAGCTTAAATATTTATCTAGTAACAAACGGAACAGTATATACCTTCTCCAAAAGAAATGCGCAATCCATTTTTGGGCTTCAATACTTAGTTATTCCTTTAGTAATGGCAGGTCTAATTACAATGTCGACAGTACTTGGAGGTGTGATGGAGCGAATAAAAGAATCGATGATCTACAGTAGCGTTGGCCTTGCTCCTATGCAAATAGGCTACATGTTTCTAACAGAAAATGTTGTCTATGCCATAGTTGGAGGTGTTCTAGGATATCTCTTAGGGTTACTGTCTTCTCATTACTTAAGGCTTTTTGGGCTACTTGGAGATGTAGGGATCAATTATTCTTCTTCTTCTGTAATAATTTCAATTGGCATTGTTGTAGCCTTAGTTCTTGGTGCTTCAATATATCCTATTTATCGAGTAGCTTTACTCATAACTCCATCTTTAGAAAGAAGATGGCGAATAACATCAAAACCAAAGGGGGATGAATGGGAAATTTCAATTCCATTTAGAGTAAAAGAAGAAGAAAGCTTACTTGGATTAGTCTATTTCCTCAAAGAGTACCTCTGGAACAAACGTGTAGAAAGAGCAGGAAGTTTCACAGTTGAAGCACTAGGCTCTTCTAGGGAAGAATCAGGATACTCTATTTCAGCAAGAGTCTGGTTGGCTCCGTATGAACAAAACATTCACCAAGACATAACTCTAAGCTTCGTAAAAAGCAAGACTGAGCAACGCTATCTTGCTAGCTTAAAAATAGTAAGAGTTTCTGGACCATATGAATCTTGGATTAGGTTTAATTATTCTTTTGTAGATGAAATAAGAAAGCAGTTGTTGGTATGGAATTTAATGGACCCTGAGCAATCAAAAACTTATATTCAAAAGGCAAAAGGTGAGTTGAAATGAGCCTAGAAGGCAAAGATTCAAAAAGTAAGGCTGGAATTCCTGGTTTAACTGCAGTTTCAGTAATGGCTGTTCTCTTTGGTTTATTTACATTAAGCCCTGCCATAATATACCTATACTTAGCTGTTGGGTCTCTTGGCGGTACTGAACGATTTATTCCCGTATTTGTAACTCTCCTACTATTTACTGAAGTGGGAAGAATAGTTAGAAGATACGTTACTACTCAAGAAGCTTACATAATTTATTTCATGCTCGAAATATTTGCGCTTTGGCTTGCTTCTGGTGGTTTGTTTGGAGGCTTTATAATAAACTATTACTATCGTAATGCGCCATATACTGTAATGTATGGTATAGCCGACAAGCTTCCATACTGGTTTGCTCCCCCTTTAAATAGTCCAGGACCTCTAAATAGAACCTTTATTTCTCCAGACTGGTCAATCCCAATACTAGTTGCTCTGATTTCAATGTTTTCAGGCTTGCTAATAGATTTTGGGCTTTCATTCATAACAACAATGGTTTACATTGACATTGAAAACTTACCATTTCCAGTAGCACCAATCGATGTCCAGGCAATTTCTACGCTAACTGAAAGAACACCTGAAAAGATAATGTACTTTTCGTTTGCGGCGATAATCAGCTTAATTTATGAATTCCTTGTTTATGGTGTTCCTAACTTAACGGAAGTCTTTCTAGGCACGAGGATCGTTTTCATCCCATACCCATGGGTGGACCTAACTTCAATAGTGGAACGCTTCTTACCTGGTGCTGTCTTTGGCTTAAGTACTGATATTGCTGCTTATGTAGTTGGATGGCTTATTCCGTTTAACGTCTGTGTTTGGTTGTTCATTGGCTCTCTTTCAGTTTGGGTTTTTGGAAACTTCTTAGCATTGAACATCAAGTTACCCTATTTTGAACTTTGGCAAAAGGAATGGATGCCTGGCGTTAATATGCAGTGGTGGTACCAAAGAGCAACTTATGACCTTTGGGCAAGTCCACTTGTTGGGCTTACAATTGGACTTAGTTTGGCAGTCTTCGTAAAGTCTTCTAGGAGTATAGTGAACGCATTTAAGTCACTTTCTAGGCTCCCAAAGGAGAAACTAAGGACCTCTTACCTTCCACTTCCTTGGATAATTTTAATGATGCTAACTGGAAGTTTAGCAGGCTTTGCCTTAGCTACAACTTTAGTCCCAAATCTCTGGTTTGTTTGGCTTATATCCTGGGTTATTCTTCCTCCACTGCAGGGCTTTCTAGGTGCTAGAGCTGTTGGTGAGACTGGGCTTACGTTACAAATACCTTACGTTCAGCAAGCTCTCTTAATTCCGTTTACAGCTCCAGGTGATCCAGTACCTTGGGTTACTCCAATGAATGCTTCAAGTTCAGCTGGAATAATAACTCACAGGATTAAAGTTGCTAAGCTTCTTAACGTAAATCCTCTAGATTATTACAAAGCTTATGTAATATTCTTTCCACTAGCAATCATCGTTAGTTTTATCTTTTGGTCAATATTTTGGTCGATGGCTCCAATTCCTTCTTCTTTCTATCCTTGGACTACTATACAATGGCCAGTTAGTTCACTATACTTCTCCCTATGGGTAGTGAGAGCGGAACAGATCTTTAAAGTAGACCTCATCCTTGGAACTTCGGTCATCGCATTTTTTGCTTCTTTCTTATCAAACTACTTTACGTTCTTTTCTCCGATAGGCTTGCTCTCTGGTATGGGCTCATTGCCACCTCCAGCTACTTCTTTGTTCATCGGCGCGTTGTTAGGTAAGTACCTTGAAAAAAGAATAGGTAAAGAAAGGTGGGAAGTTATAAGATCTGTCTTAATTGCAGGAATTTTTGCAGGGTTAGCTTTAGCTTTAGCGATTGCCATGGGTCTAACTATACTCGGAAAAGTTATAACCTCGAAGCCTTTTTAAAGTATCACAGAATTCCTATCTAGAAAAACTCAAGATCTATGATTTATTTTCTATAAGAGCTCAAGCGAACTTAATCTACGTCACTTTTCCAGCTTCAAAGTAGAAAAAGGGATTTAAAATGAGCATAAAAAATTTTATTTATTGTTAGATAAGCTTTACAAATCAAGTAAGCTAAAAAACTCCAGAAGTTAATCCACGTAACTCAGAATCTATCTTTCCTCGAAATTCTCAACTTAAATCTCGTATTTAACATTTTAGTTGTCTAAAGAAAACTCTAAGTTAACGGGCGCGTTTTTTATCAAAAAGTAACATTTTTATTGTGCCTTTTACGCTATCTTTCTCGAGGAAGTTGTCTTTTTGTATTCTGACTCACAAACCAAGAAGCCATTTTGTTATAAACGTTTCAAACTCGTTTAGGAAAAAAGGCTATACAGTAAGTGTTGTAGACTTTAAAAATGTTGCAGTAAAAATAGAAAAAGGTAACGTGAGTGTTTTTGATAAGAAAAGCAAAGAAGATCTTCTCAAGTTTGACGCTATACTTGCAAGACCTCTAGGAACCATAGATTTAATGCAGTTTGCTTTTTCAATAAATGTTCTTGTTACTTTAAAAGAAAATGGATTACCTGTCATCAATGATCCAATTTCTTATGTTTATGGCTCAAATAAGTTAACAGAGTACCTTTTATTAACTCGGATGAAACTAAACGTTCCAATTACTCTTTCAGCAATTAATGAAACCAATCCGTTCGAGTACATTAATCAA
>JAAOZO010000123.1 GCA_011605715.1 Nitrososphaerota archaeon
GTAGAGGAGGCAATCGATATTAGCTCAATAAAGCAAAAAGTAAGCTTACTTAAAAAAGTCTTGTTAAATAGGCTTGAGATAATAAAAGCTAAGGAAAAACTTGCTAGGTCTAAGTTCTTCGTTTACTTAGAAGGATGGATAAAGGAAAAGGATATTGGTAAGTTAACTTCGTTGCTTAAAGATGGACGCTACGACTATCGACTATCTTTGGAAGACCCTAAGGAAGGTGAAGAAGATCGCGTCCCAGTGGCACTAGAAAATCCTCCTTTAATAAGAAGCTTTGAAGTTGTAACAACAATGTTTGGCTATCCTAAGTACAATCAAATAGATCCAACTCCATTTTTAGCTATAACCTTTGCGCTCTTCTTTGGTTTAATGTTTGCTGATGTATTTGATGGATTGTTACTTTTAGCTTTTTCTTTGTTGCTGTATCATGGTCTTGGAAGTAGAAGTCAAGGTGGAAGAAAGTTAAGCGAAATTCTTATAGCGATAAGCTTTTCTTCAATTTTGTTTGGATTCCTTTTTGGTGAGTTCATGGGGGGCATAGTGAACTTGCCTGTTGTATGGTTTAGTGGTTTTGAAAATCCAATGTATTTCCTTGAGGTAGCAATAGTTATTGGTATTACTCAGCTTACAATAGGGTTCATAATAGGGTTCATAAATGAGCTACTTAGGCATAGAATAAAAAATGCGATTGGAGAAAAACTCTCTTGGCTTTTGCTACTCTATGGCATCATCGTAATCTTATTACACTTTTATTACTTACAAAATGACCTTTACCTTTACTTTGGTTCTATGCTTACCATTTCTGGGATTTTCCTTATCCTTATTACGAAACCAATGGACCTAATAGAAATAACTAGAATGATAAGTAATGTTGTTTCTTATGCCAGGATCGTTGCAATAAACATGTCGCATATAGGAATTTCTCGAGCTTTTGCCTTACTTGCTGCTCCTCTACTGTCTCCTGAAAGTGGCATTATAGGATTTCTCTTAGGAGGCGCAGTACTCCTAATAGCGCATGTATTTATTGTGTTCATAGAAAGCTTTGTTGCATTTGCCCACTCTTTAAGGCTTCACTTCGTAGAGTTCTTTAGTAAGTTCTTTGAACCAGCAGGGAATGTTTTTATGCCTTTGTCGGTAGTTAAAAAATGAAGAGGTGACTAAAAGTGGATATCCTTTCTTTGTTCTCTATACTTTCTGCAATCGGGCTTTCTGGAGTTGGGTCTATACTGGGTATTGCGATGACAGCTTCAGTTAGTACAAGGTTGATAGCTGAAAAGCCAGAGAGGTTTGGAATGGCGCTAGTTTTTACGGTGCTTGCTGAAACACCAGTCATCTACGGTTTGCTCATTTCGTTGTTTATCATAATGAGTGGAAGCAGTATAGATAATTTTTATTCTTCACTTTCTTTGTTAGGCTCCGGAATTTCTGTTGGTGTAACTGGGCTCTTTTCTGGCCTAGGGATAGGAATAGCAGGTTCAGCTGCAATTGGTGCTATAAGTGAGCGAGATGATTTATTTGGAAAAGCGTTAGTATTTGCAGTTTTGCCTGAAAGCATTGTCATCTATGGCTTACTAGTTTCTATTATAATAATGCGTGGTATTGGTCTTCTCGGTGTTAATACTTTGTATCAAGCAAACAGTTCAACTGCTTATGCTTCCTTAATATCTTCTGCTGTTGTTTGCATAACTGGAGGCTCTGGTTATTACTTAGGAAAAACTGGCGCTAAGGCTATTTCTTCGCTTCTAAAAGATGAGGACTCTTTCGGAAAAAGTATAGTTTTCGTTGTCTTAATCGAAGGTATTGCTATCTACGGTTTGTTAGTTGCAATTCTGCTACTAAAGGGGGTGAATATGCTTTAATTTGTCCTCATTAGTTTTTCTTTCAAAAGATAAGTTTGATGAAGAACTAAGTTATCTGCTCGAGGTTGAAAAACAAGCCCAAAGCATTATAGAAGATGCTAATAAGGAAGCCGAAAAAATAATGTTTGAAGCTGAGGAAAAAGCTAGTCAAGAGGAAATAAGGGCAGACCAAGAAGCAGACGAAGAAATAAAGAATTATGAAAAGGAGATCGAAAACGAGATAAGTAACTATAGAAAAACGAACGAAGAAAAGTTTCGAGAAATATCAAAAACGCTTGAAAAGATCCTAAGCGAAAAGCAAGAAGCTGCAATAAACCTAGTTATAAAAGAGGTGTTGGGGTTATGAATAATTCAAAGGCCATAATCATTTCAGAAGCAACTAAAAGCATGGCTGAGCTAGTTTTAAATCGTGCAAAAGAACAAAGAGAAGCAATAATTCAAGAAGCAAAAAAGAAAGCAAAAGAGATAATGGATGAAGCTAGAAAAGAAGCTGAAGAAAGAAAAGCAAAACTTATTGAACAAGGGAAAAGGGAACTAGACAAACTTAAGGAACAAGAAATTGTAAAAATAAAGATGGAATTCAAAAAAAGGCTATATTCATACGAGTGGAGTCTAATTAGCTCCTTAATTTCAAGGTCTGTTTCTATCATTGAAAGAATAAGGGATCAAAAAGAGGACTACAGGAGGTATCTCCTAACTTCCTTAACGAGTGCACTTAATTTAATCAGCGATGAAGAAGTTGTTGTTCACGTTGACGAAAGGGATTTGAACATAATTGAAGACCTTATTAGAACTATGCAGACCTCAAAGAAAATAAAAATAGTACCAGACATAACAACAGTCGGAGGCCTAGTTGTAACGTCCAAAGATGGGCTCAAAGAAATCAATGAAACGGTTGAAGCTAGACTAAAGCTAAAGAATCAAGTCATAAGGGAAAAGTTGTATAACTTTCTTTTTGGTGATTTAAATGTTGGAAGTTGGTGACTACGCTTACATCAACGCAAGATTAACTGCCTTAGAAGTAGAGCTTTACTCTGCTAGAACTAGAAGAGATGCATACTCTATTTTTTATTCAAGGTTGTCTAACTTAATCAGCTTCTTTCCCGATAAAATAAGGCCTTTTGTAGAATGGTGGATTATGAAAGTTGATTTTGAGAACATAAAAGATGTTGCAGCGCAAATATTTGGTGACATACGGTACGACATTTCAAGGCCATTCATAAAGCTAAGAAAAGAAACCTTACTTAATGTTGCAAGGAGCAAAGATTTCTCTAGCTTTCTTGATATTTTGTCTAACAACCTTGAAAACTTCAAGAAAAGTAGCTTCGAAAGCTTAAGAAATTATAGTGATTTTGCCCTTAGTTTAGATAAGTATTACTTTGAAAGCTTCAACGATCGTTTGCCTAATGAGCCTGATGCTGAACTCGCTAAAAAGCTCGTAGCCATAAAGGTGGACTTGTTAAACTTAAATTTAATAGACCGTATTAAGGATCCTAAAAAGTTCTTTTTACCTTATGGGCTTTTGTCGGTTGAAGATATAAAAGACAAGAAAAGGCTATCTGAAAGCCTTTTTGAACTCTACAAAGTAAGCAGTAAAGAAGAACTTAAATCTTATCTCTATAGTCTGTGCAAGAGCTACGATTCAAGCTTCGCAAGTGTAATGGATTTCATAGTATCACATGAGTACTTAATAGAAAAGGGGGTAAAAAGGTAGAAGATGAAAGTAGAAGTTTTGGGAGACGAGAAAACGGTTGTGGCTTTCGCTTCGGCAGGCGTTGGAGGAAAAATTGTTAATAGCAAAGAAGAAGTCCTAAAAGTAGTTAAAGACAGTAAAGATGTTGGTGTCTTCTTAGTAGTAGATAAATACTTTCCCCCCAACTATGAGGAAGACTTTCCAATTTTGGTTAGAATTCCTGGGAGGGAGCAATGAAAATGATGAGAGAAGGAAAAATAGTCAGAGTCTCAGGGTTTGTAGTTGTTGCAGAAGGAATACCCCTTCCCATGATGAATGAAGTTGTCTTAGTAGGCGAGGCTGGCCTGATTGGAGAAATAAATAAAATAAGCGGAAACAAAGTTTCTATTCAGGTTTACGAGGAAACAACTGGATTAAAGTGTGGAGATAAAGTTATAGCTTTAGGTCGTCTCTTATCTGCAGAACTTGGACCAGGAATATTAAGCCAAGTTTACGATGGGCTACAAAGACCTCTTAAGGAGATTGCAGAGTATGCTGGATCATTTGTAAGAGCTGGAATTAGAGCAAGAAGACTAGATCACGAAAAGAAGTGGCATTTTGTTCCAGTTAAAGAGCCGCCAAGCAAAGTTTACGGAGGAGAAATAATTGGTAAAGTGATGGAAAATGAACTAATTGAACATAGAATACTTATACCTCCAAACATTAGAGGAAGTTTAATTTCTTTAGTCGGAGAAGGAGATTACACCGTTGTTGATACAGTTGCAAAAGTTAAGGCTACTGCTGGGGAAATAATAGAGGTTAAGATGGCGCATGAATGGCCTGTTAAGGTTCCTCGACCCTTTGCGGAGAAATTAAACCCTGATGAACCCCTAGTAACTGGAATAAGGGTTATTGACTTTATGTTTCCCATTGTCAAGGGAGGAACTGCAGCAATACCTGGACCTTTTGGTTCCGGAAAAACAGTTACCTTACAACAAATTTCGAAGCAGACTGATGCAGATGTAGTAATTTACGTTGGCTGTGGAGAGAGAGGAAACGAAATGGCAGACTTGCTTGAAAAGTATAAAACGTTAATTGATTTAAGAAGTGGAAGACCATTAGTAGAGAGGTCGGTAATAATAGCAAATACCAGCAATATGCCAGTAGCAGCAAGAGAATCAAGCATATTCCTAGGAGTAACGATCGCTGAATACTTTAGAGACATGGGATACCATGTTGCATTGATTGCGGACTCAACTTCAAGATGGGCTGAGGCTCTCAGAGAACTTAGCTCTAGGATGGAGGAACTTCCTGGGGAAGAGGGCTTTCCTGCTTACCTTGCTTCAAGACTTCAAGGCTTTTATAGCAGAGCTGGAAAAGTTAGAACTTTAAGCGGAAAGATTGGCTCACTAGCTATAATGGGTGCAGTTTCACCCCCTGGAGGAGACTTCAGTGAACCTGTTACTCAAAAGACTCTTCAAACAGTAAAGGTATTCTGGGGCTTGGACTCAGACTTAGCATACAAGCGTCACTTTCCTGCAATAAACTGGTTGCAGAGCTACTCTCTTTATGTTGAAAACGTTTCAGTTTGGTGGGAGCTAAACATAAGCGAGAGGTGGCGCATCTTAAGAGAAAGTATGCTAAGCGTGCTAAAAGAAGAAGATGAACTAATGCAGATAGTTAGACTTATCGGAAGTGGTGCACTAAGCGAAAGAGAAAGAGCAATTCTTGAAATTGCAAGAGTCATTAGAGAAGCTTTACTAAAACAAAATGCGCTAGACTTTAACGAAGCTTATTCTGATCCTAAAAAAACATTAGCAATTGCTGAAGTCATCGACTATTATAGAGAACAGTTATTAGAAGCAATTTCAAACAATGTTCCGCTTGAAAAAGTGCTAAATCTTAACATTGGTAAAGAAATAGAAAAATTAAAGACCCTTCCTCTAGATAAGTGCCTAGAAGAATCATTTAAACTAAAAGAAAAGATTGTTGTTGAAATCTCAAGGTTACCGAGTCTGGTGAGAGCCTAGATGACTCAATCTTTAAGGTACAAGAGTATAACGTCTATTAATGGACCTTTAGTAGTTGTTAACAATGTTCAAGGAGTTAAGCTAAACGAGTTGGTGGAAATTGAAGTTGGTGATGAAATAAGAGTTGGTCAGGTAGTAGAGCTTCAAGGAAATATTGCGATTATTCAAGTTCTTCAGGGAACAGCAGGAATTTCTGTTGGTCAATCCTATGTTAGGTTCACAGGTGATACGCTAAAGATTCCTGTAAGCGAAGAAGTCATCGGAAGAACTTTAAACGGCTTAGGAAGAGCAATCGACGGAGGACCAGAAGTTGTTGGAGAAAAGTTCGACGTTAATGGTGCCCCAATAAATCCTGTGATGCGTTTGCCACCAAAGGACTTCATTCAAACTGGAATTTCAGTTATAGATGGGTTAATGTCAATAATTAGGGGCCAAAAGTTGCCGATCTTTAGTGGTTACGGCTTACCTCATAACTTAATAGTTTCTCAAATTGTTAGTCAAGCAAAACTATTAAAAAAACAGGAATCCTTTGCCGTCGTTTTCTCTGCTCTTGGAATTTCAAATGAAGAAGCAGACTTCTTTAGAGTTGAGCTAGAAAGAGCAAACATACTAGATAGAACTGTGTTCATACTTAACCTTCAAAGCGATTCAACTATAGAAAGAATAGTGGCGCCAAGAGTTGCTTTAACTGTAGCTGAATACTTAGCTTTTGAGAAAGACTATCATGTTCTCGTTGTAATGAGCGATATGAGCAATTACTGTGAAGCACTAAGGGAAGTAAGCTTAGCAAGAAATGAAATACCTGGAAGAAGAGGGTACCCCGGCTACATGTATAGCGACTTGGCAACAATTTATGAACGAGCTGGAATTATTTCTGGGAAGAAAGGCTCTATTACACAAATGCCTGTTCTAAGTATGCCTGATGACGACATTACTCATCCAATTCCAGACCTAACTGGTTATATTACGGAAGGACAAATAGTGTTGAGTAGAAGTTTGCATCTTTCTGGTATTTATCCACCGGTAAATGTTTTAGCTTCTTTATCAAGACTCATGAAAGATGGCATCGGCAAAGGATACACTAGAGAAGATCATTTTGAAATCTATATGCGTCTCTTTTCGGCTTATGCTGAAGGCTTAAGAAATAAGGAGCTATCATCAATACTTGGTGAAGAAACCTTAACTTCAGAAGAAAGACAGTACGTAAAGTTCGCAGAAGCATTTGAAAAAAGGTTTATCCACCAAGGAGTAGACGAAGAAAGAAGCATAGATGAAACTTTAGATTTGGGTTTAGAAGTTCTCTCCATACTAAAATGAGCCTAAGGTTTAAGCCAACAAGGTACGAGCTACTTAAACTAAACAAGTTACTTAACATAGCTGTTAGAAGTTCAAAAATATTACAGCAAAGGTACCAAATGTTAAGTCAAGAGCTTTTTAAAACTAGAGATGAACTTAAGAAACTTGGGTTAGATGCTAACAAAGAACTCTTAAAAATTTATAGGTTGTTCGACGAGGCTGAAGAAGAACTAGGAGAAGACAAAATTAAAAGAGCTGCAGCAACAACGATAAGACTAAATGAGGTAAGCGTCGCGTGGGAAAACGTTAAAGGCATTCTAATTCCTAAGTTATCTTACCCTGAGTACTTTCCAAACGTGGAAGATAGAGGCTACTACGTATTAGAAACTGACGAAAAACTCGATAGAGCATCAGAAGAGATGCATAAGTTTCTTTCAACCTTAGTAAAATATGTCAATTTGTTGAATCGTCAAAAAATTTTATCAAAAGAATTAAGAAAGATTGAACGAAGATACAAAGCATTAGAGTATGTTTTAATTCCAAACCTTGTTAGCCAGAAGAAAAAAATCCTATCAAAGTTGGAGGAAATAGAAAGAGAAGAAATAGCAAGAAAAAAGAAAGTAAAAGAGTTTCTTGAATCTAGAAGCTAGGAATAAAGTTCGAACCAATAAAAAATAAAATCAGCGTTAAAACTAGTACAGCATAAGCCCATTTGTTCCACCTAAGTATCTTGCTTCCTGAACTATTCCAAAAGGGAATTAAGGTAAATATTGCTAAGTAAAGTGAAATTATGCTTAAGTATTCTGCAACTACACTAATCTTTCCGAGGTAGGCAAGTACTAAGTATAGCATTTCAAGAGAAAATACCTGTACAAAATATATACTTCCTGTTATGCTTAAGAACAATGTCGAGCCTTCAATAAAATCCCCAAAGTAAATGATTTTTATTGGTAAAATAGATGTCAAAATCGAAAAAACAAGCCCTAAAGCGCTCACTTCAAAGTGGAGCTCTGCGTTAATCTTTCTTGAAAAATATTCTGGAATGAAGATATAAACTAAAATGATTAAAATTGGTAGAAAAATAGCAAAAATCATTTCGTTCGCCATACTAGTTTTTAGGTTTACAAATTCCATCAGAATTAACGTTAGTAAGACCAGTAGTGAATGGGAGAAATTGTATCCTCTAAATGAAGAATACAATGAACTTATTGGCTTCAGAAAGAGACTGAAACCTGTTTTTGGCTTTGATTCTACTTTCAATAGTTCGCGTTTTCCTGGAGGAGGTTTCGCTTTTTTTAAGCCTGGACAATTATGACTTTCAGGTAACCTGTGCTCGGCGCAAAACTTTCCGCCACAGTACTTGCATACGAAAGGTAAATAGACTTCTTTTCCACAATAATCGCACTTTGTTGTCATTACTTACCTCTCCTAAATTTTGCAACTCTGTTTGCAATTAAAGCTGCTATTGCACCTGCTGCAACACCTGCATCAATGTTCACAGTTGCAATTCCCAAAGAGCAACTTTGAAGCATTGTTAGCAATGCGCTTTTTCCCTTTCCTCCATATCCGTAGCCAATTGATGTTGGAACTGCTATTATCGGTACATCAATTAAACTTGCTACGATAGTTGGCAGGGTTCCCTCCCTTCCAGCAACTACAACTAATACATCAACATCTTTTTCTATCATGTACTTTA
>JAAOZO010000069.1 GCA_011605715.1 Nitrososphaerota archaeon
AAAAATGAGATACCAACTCCAAAAACAAGTGTTTCGTTCGACTCTGATTCAGCTTTAGAGATAGCGAGTAAGCAAGGTTTTCCCCTAGTGCTGAAGCCAATTTTTGGAAGTTGGGGAAGAATGATAGCACCATTGAACGACTTAGAGTCTGCAAAAGCAATAGTTGAAACTAGACAGATGATGCACCCAATTTATCAAATCTACTACATTCAAGAAAGAATTAAGAATCTTCAGAGAGACTTAAGAGTAGTTGTTATTGAAGATAAAGCAATTGCAGCAGAGTATAGGTATGCTACGAATGGTGAATGGAGGACAAACCTTGCAAAGGGAGGAAAAGCGGTAAAGGCAGAAATAACCGAAGAAGTAGAAAAGATAGTAGAAAAGATAGTTAAGGCTTTTGGAAAAGGCATTTATGGGGTAGATTTAATGGAGAGCGAAAGAGGGTTACTTGTTCATGAAGTAAACCCAAATGTTGAGTTTAAGGGAGTAAGTGAAGTTTCTAAAATCGACGTCGCTAAAGAAATAGCAAATTATTTGCTAAAGGAGGCTAAAAGATAATTTTTATTTCAAAAGAAAGATTTAAAAATGTTCGAGACAGCACCTGAAAAGGGCTTTACGACATCTGAAAAAAGCGCATACGTTGTACTAGAAGACGGAACAGTGCTTCAGGGCAAACCGTTTGGTTACCCAAGAAATTCTCTTGGAGAAATAGTTTTTAGTACTGGGATGGTTGGCTACACGGAAGCCTTAACTGACCCATCTTACAAAGGACAAATACTTACTTTTACTTACCCTCTCGTTGGAAACTACGGCGTTCCAAGTTACTCAAACAAGGACAACTTTGGGTTACCAAAACATTTTGAGTCAGATTCAATAAAGGTTGAGGGAGTTATAGTTTACGAGCATTGTCGAAATCCTTCTCATTGGGACTCAGAAAAAAGCTTAGACAGTTGGCTATACGAGGAAAAAATTCCGGGCGTATACGACGTTGATACGAGAGAGTTAACAAAGAAACTAAGAGTAAAAGGAGTAATGATGGGGGCTCTAATCTTTGATGAAGGCGTAGAAGGAGCGCTTAAAGCAATAAAAGAAGCACAACGTTATGAAGCAAAGAACTACGTTGATGAAATTTCGGTAAAGGAACCAAAAACTTACGGTAGAGGAAAGAAAAAAGTTGTTATGGTTGACCTAGGAGTTAAGTACAACATAATAAGAAACTTAGCTTCTAGGGGCTTTGAAGTAACAGTAGTACCATACAACTTTAGCTTTGATGACATAATGAACTTCTCTCCTGATGGAATAGTTATAAGTAATGGCCCTGGAGATCCAAAGATATTAACTACCACTATAAAAAATACGAAAAAAATGTTAAAAGAGTATAAAAAACCAATCCTAGGAATATGTCTTGGGCATCAGATAGTAGCCTTAGCTCTTGGAGCAGATACATATAAGTTAAAATTTGGACACAGAGGACAAAATAAACCAGTAGTAGACTTAACAAACGGAAAATGCTACGTAACAAGCCAAAATCATGGATACGCTGTAAAAGATGAAAACTTGTCAAGCATTGGGTTAAAAGTTTGGTTTAGGAACATAGATGACAATACCATCGAGGGTCTACTTCATGAAAATATGCCAATAATAACAACGCAGTTCCATCCAGAGGCTTCGCCAGGTCCATATGACACATCTTTTGTGTTTGATATTTTCTTGAAGCTTGTGGAGGGATCTTGAGATGCCAAAATTTGAATGGGTAAAGAAAGTGCTCGTAATAGGTTCTGGACCAATTCAGATATCGATGGCAGGAGAGTTTGACTATTCTGGAACTCAAGCACTAAAGGCATTAAGAGAAGAAGGAATAAAGACAGTTCTAGTTAACTCAAACATTGCAACAATACAAACAGACCCAAAGATGGCAGACAGCGTATACTTACTTCCTGCAACTCCAGAATTCTTGGAAGAGGTTATAAGAAAAGAAAGCCCAGATGGAATAATGTTAGGGTTTGGAGGACAAACTGCACTAAACGCAGGCTACGAACTTTACAAGAGAGGAATTTTGCAAAAGTATGGAGTGAAAGTACTTGGTACTTCTGTTGAGAGTATAAACATAACTTCTGACAGAGAACTTTTTATGAAAACCATGAAAGAAAATGGCTTACCAGTTTTACCTAGCAAGGCAGCGAGAAGCGTTGAAGAAGCTCTTAGAATAGCCGAAGAAATAGGATATCCAGTAATAGTTAGGGTTGCATACAACTTAGGTGGAAGAGGAGGGGGTGTTGCCTACAATCAATTAGAACTTGAAGAAATAGTAAGTAGAGGAATTGCAAACAGCTACATAGGGCAAGTTTTAGTAGAAGAGTACATTGGAGACTGGAAACAGATAGAGTATGAAGTTGTTAGAGACTACAATGACAACTGTGTTACTGTTTGCAACATGGAAAACATGCTTGGTATGAGAGTACACACTGGAGACAACATAGTTGTTTCACCCTCTCAAACTTTAAACAACAGAGAGTATCATATGCTGAGAGAAGCTTCCATAAGGGCCACTAGAGCTAGTAAGGTAGTTGGAGAATGCAACGTTCAACTAGCTTTGGATAAGAATTCAGAAAGATACTACATAATAGAAATAAACCCAAGACTTTCAAGGTCTTCTGCCCTTGCATCAAAGGCTACAGGCTATCCTCTAGCTTATATAGCAGCTAAGCTTGCCATAGGCTACACTCTTCCAGAAATACTAAACAAGGTAACTAGTGTAACTTCTTCGTTCTTTGAACCTGCTCTAGATTACGTTGTTGTAAAAATACCAAGATGGGACCTCACAAAGTTTGGCTTTGTAGACAGAAGGCTAAGGACTCAGATGAAGTCAGTTGGAGAAGTTATGGCTATAGGAAGAAACTTTGAAGAAGCTCTTCAGAAGGCAATTAGAATGCTTGACATTGGATTAGATGGACTTTCAGCAGAGTTAGAAGGAGAAAGTGTTGAAGAAATTGAAAATGCGCTGGCAAATCCAACTGATGAAATACTTCTAACGATTGCAAAAGCAATAAAAATTGGAATGAGTGTTGAAAAGATAAGCAAACTAACTTGGATAGATGAATGGTTCATCTGGAAGATAAAAAACATCGTAGAAATGGAGCTTAAGCTTAAAGAGACAAAAGAACTTAACGAAAAAGAAAAAGAAAAAATTAGAGAAGCAAAGAAGCTTGGTTTTTCTGACAGCCAAATTTCAAGATTAACTAAGATTAGTGAAGAAGAAGTTAGAGCCTATAGAAAGAAACACAACATAGTTCCAGTAGTGAAGCAAATAGACACGCTAGCTGCAGAGTGGCCAGCTAAAACAAACTACCTTTACTTAACTTATGGTGGAGAAAAAGATGACATAAGCTTTACAAGTGAAAATAAGAAGAAAGTTGTTGTTCTTGGAGCAGGAACTTACAGAATAGGAAGTTCAGTTGAGTTTGACTGGAGCACTATGAACTTAGTTTGGTCGTTAAAGAATTTTGGCATGGACGAAGTAATAGTAGTAAACTGCAATCCAGAGACCGTATCAACAGACTACGACATGAGCGATAAGCTTTATTTTGAAGAGCTAACTTTAGAGAGAATTTACGACATATATGAAAAGGAAAACCCATTGGGAGTAGTTACTTGTGTTGGTGGGCAAACAGCAAACAACCTAGCACCTAAGCTGTCTAAAGTTGGAATAAGAATCCTTGGTACAGAAGGTGAAAACGTTGACAAGGCAGAAGATAGAGCAAAGTTTAGTTCGTTGTTAGATGAGCTTGGTATCCCTCAGCCAAAATGGGCGAAGTTTAGCTCAATAGAAGAAGCTAAGAGGTTCGCAGAAAGTATAGGATATCCAGTAATAGTTAGACCTTCATATGTGCTTGGAGGAGCAGTAATGAAGGTTGCGTGGAACCACAAACAACTAGAGGAATTCTTGCTTCGAGCTGCTAAGGTTTCAAAGGAGCATCCAGTAACAGTTAGTAAGTTCATTACTGAAGCTATGGAAGTTGAAGTTGACGGAGTTTCTGATGGCACAAACGTAGTAATAGGCGCAGTAATTGAACATCTTGAGTTCGCTGGAATTCACTCTGGCGATGCTACGATGATAATTCCACCTCAAAGGCTTACAAGCTATCATGTTGAGACTATAAAAAGTTACAGCAAAAAGATAGCGAAAGCTCTTAAAATTGTTGGTCCTTTCAACATTCAGTACTTAGTTAAGGAAAATCAAGTTAGCGTAATTGAGTGCAACTTGAGAGCAAGTAGATCTATGCCATTTGTTTCGAAAGTAAAAGGAATAAACCTAATGGAATACGCTGCAAGAGCCTTGCTAGGATTGGGAATCGAAGAAATAGATGAAATTGAAGTTCCATACGTTGGAGTAAAGGTTCCACAGTTTTCTTTTATGCAGGTTGATGGCGCAGATCCAACTCTAGGAGTTGAAATGAAGTCTACTGGAGAAGCAGCATGCTTAGGGGATACTTTTCATGACGCATTAATAAAGGCTACGATTGCTGTTGGACTAAAAATACCAACGCCAAGTTCAAGCAATAAAAAGATCTTTGTTAGTGCAGGAACAGAAAAAGAAAAAAGAGAAATTGAACCAATCGTTAGAAAATTACTGAACTTGGGCTATGAAGTTTACTGTACGCTAGGAACAGGAAGTTACCTTATGGAAAGAGGATTAAACGTTAAGATACTTCACAAGATTAGTGAAAAAGTTGAGCCTAATGTTTTAACTTATATCGTGAACAGAAACCTAGATTTGATAGTTAACATACCAGAACCCAAAGACCTTAGTGAGTATGAACTTATAATGAAAGACGAGTATGCCATAAGGAGGAAGGCAGTTGAGATGGGAATCCCAGTGATTACAGTACCTAAAATTCTTGAAGAGCTTATAAGCGGAATTCTTAGTGTGGAAAAATTGTCCGTAAGATCGCTACAGGAGTATCATAGTATAAAAGAAGAGTACTATGAAAAACTTGTTCAGAAGAACAAAAAGAGGGAGTAAAAAATAATTTATATTTTGAAAATAAAACAAAAGTACTTGAGTTTTTTAAAGCAATTTAATGAGTTAGCGTGGCATTCCAGAAGTACATTGTTTCGTGATCAGGACCGAAGAACACATTGTCTACGTTCTTTCTAGCAGCAAATAAGGAGTATGGTTGATATAGGAAAATCCATGGAGCATCCTGCCAGATTATACTTGCAGCTCTTGCGTACAATTCTTCTCTCTTGGCAGAATCTACTGTTTTTATAGCTTCGCTAAGAAGTTTATCTACTTCTGGGTTTGAGTAGTGGGCCATTGCTAGACCATTTGGAGGAGCTTCGCTAGATTCAAATAAGTAGTACATGTAGAAGTGAGCATCGGGTATTTCACCACCCCAGCCGATTAGTACAGCGTCGTGAGTAGTTTTATTAAATGGTAAGAGTACGTTTTGAACAAAACTTGGCCAATCCATAGTTACGAGCTTAACGTTTACCCCAACCTGAGCAAGATAAGCTTGAATAGCTTCTGCAACCTGTACGTCTTGTAAGTATCTTCCTGTAGGATGCAAAAGAACCATGGAAAAACCGTCTGGATAACCAGCTTCTGCTAATAGCTCTTTTGCTTTTGTTACGTTATAATCA